>NZ_KB892168.1:0-189228 GCF_000373685.1 Streptomyces sp. PsTaAH-124
GCCGGGGGCTTGATGAAGCCGTAGCGGATGTTCAGGCCGTGCCCGAAGAACAGCGCGTCGCCGTCCTTCAGGTTCGGCGCGATGTGCTCCTCGTAGACCTGGGCCTGGATCGGGTCCGGCACCAGGATCATGATGACGTCGGCCTCGGCCGCGGCCTCGGACGGGCTCACCACGCGCAGGCCCTGCTCCTCGGCCTTCGCCTTCGACTTCGATCCCTCGTGCAGACCCACCCGCACGTCGACACCCGAGTCGCGCAGCGACAGGGCATGGGCGTGACCCTGGCTGCCGTAACCGATGACCGCGACCTTGCGGCCCTGGATGACGGTCGGGTCGGCGTCGGCGTCGTAGAACAACTCAGTCACCGCAACTCTCCTTGCTCACATCGGCGCACCGCGGCCCGGGAACTCCGGGGCGTCGGTGCCGGATCGTGGGGGCGTCCCGCACCTACGGCCCGCGGATCGCACAGGGGGCCCGAAGACGGACGGATCCCGGCCAGCCTAGCCGGAATACGTTGTCACACGTGACGAGGGGCCGGACACGAAGAGGGGCCGGTGGCCGTTCCACGGCCCGGGTCCGGCTCGCCGCCGTCCTGCCGCCGTCCTCCCGGCTGCGCCAGCGTGCGGTAGCGCCCGCGGTGGAAGACGAGCGGGTCGCGGGCCGGATCCGCCCGGAGCGAGGCGACCCGGCCGACGACGATGGTGTGGTCGCCGCCCTCGTGCTCGTGCACCAGATCGCAGCCGATCCAGGCGCAGGCACCGTCCAGCGACGGTGCGCCCCGGTGGCCCGGCGTCCAGGACACCTGCCGGAACCGGTCCCCGCCGGACCGGGCGAAGGCCGTGCTGAGGTCTTCCTGCTCCTGGGCGAGCACATTGACGCAGAAGGCGGAGGTGTCCCGGATGAGGGGCCAGGTGCGGGAGGTCCGGGACACGGCGAAGGAGACCAGCGGCGGATCCAGGGAGAGGGACGCGAAGGACTGGCAGGTGAAACCCACCGGTCCGGAAGGTGTGTGTGCCGTGACGACCACCACGCCCGACGCGAAGTGTCCGAGGGTTTCGCGGTGGGTTCCGGCGTCGGCGGGGGGAGTGGCGCCGGTGCCGGGGGTGGTGTGCGGAGCGGGGTCGGCCATGGGGTGTCCTCGTCTGACGGGTCGGGAGAAGGTCCGGGTGTGGAACGGCCGTGGACATGGGGCGGTCTCGCGGCGCACGCCGCCCGAACGGGGGCGGTCGGGTCAGACCATGGGGCTCACCGGCCGGGTGTCGCCGACCAGCGCCCGCCCGTACATCTCCCGGGCCAGGCCGGGGTGGAGCGTGGGGTGGCGGGCCGCGGTCTCCAGGTCGTGCCAGTGGCGCTGGACGAGCCGTCCCCGGGCGAAGCTGCCCGCGCCGTTCACGGTGAGCAGCAGCTGCACCGCCTCGCGCAGACACCGTGAGGCGTGTCCGGCGTCCATGCGGACCCGTGCCCGGTCGACGAGGGGCGCGGTGCCGGGTTCCGCCGCCGCGGCGTCGACGGCCTCGGCGGAGCGCGCGAGGTGCAGGGCGGCGGAGTCGATCAGGGTGGCGGCGTCGGCGAGCGCGCCCTGGACGCCGGGGGAGTCGGCCAGCCGGGGATGGAGGGACATGGCCATCGGCTTGCCGCCGTCGACGGCCTCCATGGTCAGCCGGAAGACCGCGCGGGCGGCGCCCAGCAGCGGACCCATGGACGCGAGGGTCATCGAGCCCGGCGGGATCCGGTACAGCGGCTCCTCGGCGGTGTCCCGGCCCGCGGCCACGTCGGCGAAGGGACGCAGCCGGTGCTGCGGTACGAACACCGAATCGCCGACCAGGGTGTCGCTGCCGGTGCCGCGCATCCCCGCCATGTCCCAGGTGTTCTCGATCGTCAGATCGGCGGCCCGGACGAGCGCGAGGCCGCGCTCCGGCGCGGCGCCGGGCCGGGGCAGGGGCACCCCGAGCAGGGCCCAGTCCGCCTGGTGGCAGCCGGACGCCCATCCCCAGCGGCCGGAGACCAGCACTCCTTGCTCGACCGGTTCCGCGGAGGTGTCCGTACCGCCGAACACACCGCACATCGCGGTGTCCGGTCCGGTGCCCCACAGATCGAAGCGTGCCTGCTCCCCGAAGGAGGCCGCCAGCTGCTGTGCCACGTAGGCGACCATCGCGACCCACGCACTCGACGGACATGCCAGGGCGACCTCGGCGGATACGTCCAGCACGGCGGCGAGCGGGAGCTGGTGACCGCCGAAGCTCCGCGGGACGCCGAGCCGGAACAGCCCCGCCTCCCGCAGTGCCCGCTCGGTCTCGGGGGTCAGCCGGCTGTCGCGTTCGGCGGCGTCGGCCTCGGCGCGCAGCAGGGGGGAGATCGCGCGGACGGCCTGGATCAGGTCCTCCGTGGCGCGGGCGGCGGCCGGGGCGAGGCCGTGGTGGCGCGGTGTGTGCATCGCTCTGCTCCGAGGGGTCGAGTGAAACGGACTCAAGGGTCCACTTGTGTCCCCAGTATAATCGGACCCATGAGTCCGGTTGTTTCGGCGGGGTGCGGGCCGCCAGGCCGGACCGCTGTCCGGCCGGCTGGACAGCGGTCCGGCCTGGCGGCGGACCCGGCACACCGTGGGACGGGCACAATGGGACGGTGAAGGAAGTGGAGACGACACCGGAGACCACGGAGACCGCGGGGCCCGAGGCGCCCCAGCGCAGGGCCGACGCCCGGCGCAATCACGAGCGGGTGTTCGCCGCGGCGCTGGAGGTCTTCGGCGAGGCCGGCCTCCAGGGCACGGTGCCGCAGGTCGCCGAGCGGGCGGCGGTGGGCAAGGCCACGGTCTACCGCAGCTATCCCACCAAGGAAGACCTCCTGGAGGCCGTCGTCGGTCACCGGCTGGCCACGCTCGACCGGAACACCGCCCCCGCGCTCGAACTGACGGACACCTACGAGCGGTTCCGTGTGTTCGTGCTCCGCCTCTTCGAGAGCCTCGCCGGGGACCGGCTGCTGTCGGAGGCGCTGGCCACCGTCCAGTTCCAGACCGCCTCGAACCTGCTCGTCCGGCTCTCCGACCTCATGCAGGAGGCCAAGGCCACCGGGCGGGTACGGGACGATGCCACGGCCTTCGACCTGCGCGTCGTGCTGTGCGGCATGACCCTTCAACTGATGCGGACGGCCGAGCGCGACCCCGCGCTGTGGCGCCGGTACGGCGAACTGACCCTCCAGGCGCTGCGCCCCTGAGCCGGTACTCGCCCAAGGGCAGCGCACGGGCGGCCGCCCGCCCGTGCGAAGGCATGACAGCGGCCCCCTCGCCTCCGCCTGCGGGGCGGGTGCGAGGGGGCCTTTCGCCGCTGCGCGGTGCGTACTACTGCCAGCGCACCACGTACGGCGGGTTGTTCGGGTTGCCGGTGTCGCCCTCGGCTCCCCACTTGCTGCCCGGGGTGCTGGAGTTGTACCCGCCGGGCAGCGGCAGCACCGTGGTCAGATCGAAGTGCGCCTTGCTGACGTTGTAGAAGCCCCCGATGGTGTACGGACCGGTGCCGGCGATGTCGAAGGTCTGGCACTGGCCGGGGAAGACGACGTAGCTGTGGAGGCCGGTCGACCAGGTGATGTCGGCCGCGTAGTTGCCCTGGGCGCAGAGCTGGACCCGGTGGTTGCCGATGGCGGCGGAGGCGGGTGTGCCGACGGCGACGACGGCGGCACCGGCGGCGAGGACGGCGGTGCCCGTCGCGAGCGCGGTACGGCGGCTCAGCCGCTGCTTGATACGCATGGGAACTCCCGTGGTGGAAGAAGGCGGGGGACCGGCGGCTGCTGCCGCTCCGCGCGGTCCGGGATCTCAAGAGGACAACGAGCCGTGCGAGCAGCCGAGTTCACATCGGCCGGCCATCGGTGACATGTTTCCCGCCGCAGAAGGCACCGGCCTCGCAGGTGGGCACGGATGGCTACGCGGTCGTCGTCCCGGTCCGGGTCACCGGGCACAGCGAGCGGGGAGTGCTCCTGGAGGCCGCCGAGGGCCTGCTGCCGCCCGGCGTCCGCCGGGCGGGGCTCACCGCGCACTCCTTCGGTCCGAAGGCCGTGGGGCCGGCCGACCGTGTCTGCACGGGTGGCTGGAGACGTCCGGTGACACGGCCGGGTACGCGCCGCACACCTCCGCGGGGTTCGCCGCCCCGCCGGTCAAGAGCGTGCAGTTGTTCTTCGACGGCATGTTCGCCGAGCAGGGCTGGCGCAAGGCCCGGCGCGAGGGCACCCTCGCGAAGCTCGCGCAGCTCGAGGCGGAACACGGGGCGGACCGCCCCACGCGGTGAACCGGCGCCCTTGGGGGCACGGGAACGGCACGGTGCGGGCGGTCCGGGCGGCGTCACCTCACGCCGGGACCACCCGGTAGCTGAGCATGTTCCAGGGCAGGTTCTCCTGGTCCAGGGAACCGGTGCGCCAGGGGTGGCGGCTGGTGCAGCCGGCACCCGAGTACAGCTCCAGGGCCCAGGACCCGGAGACCACCTGGACCGACACGGCCGGCGAGGACAGTGTGTGACACGTCCCGGCGTCCCCGAGGTCGACCTTGGTCACGGTGCCGCTTCCGGTGGGACCCGAGTAGAGGTAGGCGCCGTTCTGGAGGGGCGGCCAGTCCGTGGCGCCCGCCGTCCCGGCACCCAGGCCCAGCAGTGCCGCGGCGGCGGCCAGCGCGGCGGCGGCGCCGGCGATCTTCGACTTCGGCATGAGCATGTTACCCACCTTGTCCTGTGTGGTGACGAACGAGCGAGGAATGTGTCGGGACGGCCCGACCGGTGCCGTCACACACAGATGCTTGCATCTTCAAGCATGTGTGGGTGAGTGCGGATCTCGCCATCGGAGGCCGTCCGGGATGCGCAGATACCGCGGCCTGTATATGGACATATCCACAGGAGATTGACTCACATGTGTGGCTGAAACCAGCGGTTCTCGGGTTGCCTCGCGTCGCGAGATTTGACCAACGACACATCGCGCCGACCGTCCGTCACCGGCTCGGGGGGTTACCTTAAGGGGTGGTACTCAAGTCACCTGTCAGGAGAGTGATGTGAAACATGTATTTCTCTGCGGGACGCCCACGCTCGACTTCGTGGGCACCTTGCAGGCACGGAGCGCCCCGGCCCCGGTGGAGCGGATCGGCTCCCCGCGGCTCCTCGACTCCTGGTTCGTCGCGTCCGGACTGGTCGACGAGGCGCCCGGGGCGGCGGAGGCGGACGTCCGGGCCGCCCTCACGCTCCGCGAGTCGATCTACGCACTGGTCACCGCGCGCCGCACCGGCGCGCCGCTCCCCGCCGACGCGATGGCCGCGGTGAACCGGCAGGCCGCCCGGACACCCGTGTCGGTACGGCTCGGACCGCGCGGGACGAGCCGTACGGGCACCGCTTCCCAGGCCCTCGCCGAACTGGCCCGCGAGGCGGTCGGCCTGCTCGCGGGGGCGGAGTCGGTCCTGCTGCGCGAGTGCGCGCGTCCCGGGTGCACCCAGGTCTACCTCGACCGTTCCCGGGGCCACCGCAGGGAGTGGTGCGCGATGAGGACCTGCGGCAACCGGGTCAAGTCGGCCGCCCTCAGGGCACGGAGGCGGCAGTGAACACACCTCACCCGCGAACACACCTCATCCATGCCGGGGCGCGGTGCCCCGCGCCCCGGTACCTCAGTCCAGCACGCGCAGCGCACCCGACACCGCGCCCTCCAGGAACACCCGGTCGGCACGTGCGTTCCCCATCACGTGCAGCCCCTGGACGAAGGTGACGAGGAACCGGGCGAGTTCCACCGGACAGCGCCCGGCGCCCAGCTCGCCGCGTTCGGCGGCACGCTCCAGCGCGTCCGTCAGCACCGCCTCCACCGCGGCCATGGTGACTCTCACCTGCGCGACCGTGGCGTCGTGCGCGGCGCGTTCCGTCGCGGCGTTCACCAGCAGGCAGCCGCGTTCGGGGTCTGCCACGTCGTCCGCCACCAGCGTCAGCAGTAACGCGCGCAGCGCCGTGCGGATGTCGGTGTCCGCCTCCGTCAGCCGGGCGAGATCGGCGACCAGGGCGGCGCAGTAGCGCTCCAGGGCCTGGGCGTAGAGCCCGTCCTTGGAGCCGAAGGCCGCGTACAGGCTGCCGCTGCCGATGCCGAGCCGGGCCGTGAGCAGGGGCAGGGGGGTGGCGTGGTACCCCTGCCTGCGGAAGAGGTCCATGGCCCGCTCCACTGCCAGGCCGGTGTCGAACGCGCGAGGGCGTGCCATGGCTCAGTCCTTCCTTCGCCGGTGCTGCGCCGACGGATGGGATCCGGTGGTGTCCGGCCGGATCCGGACGAGCGCGGGAAGGCCCTGGGGCCCTGTCGGCACACCGGGGAAACCCCTGGGAGCCGGCGACGGAACACGGTGCCGACTCTGGCAGGCGGGGGACCGGGAGGCATGAGTCGATCGACTGTCCTCCTGGAGAATCACGTGACGTCAAGGCACCTCTCCTGCGCATATGTACGGGTGTGTCCGACAGGTTGGTGCCGACGGAACTCGACGTTCCTGTTCTCGCGGTGCACCATGTGCCGCCGGGGCAGGTGGAACGGAACCGGCTGAGTTTCGGACCAGCGGAAACAGGGGCATGCTGCGCAGGTGTTATCCAGCTAGCCTCGACGACAGTGACGGCATCAGCCCGAGGACGAACATGCAGCTGCACCTGAAGCACCCCCTGGAGCCCGCAAGCGCGCCCCGGCACGCAGCTGCCATCGTCGCGACCGCAGCCGACATCAGCGGCGCGGAGCTGGACTACACCCCGGAGAGCCTCGACGTGGTGGAGGGGATCGTCGACGGCTTCCGCGCGGAAGGTGCCACCGGTGAGGAGATGGCCGAGTCGCTCGTCGCCTTCGGCTGCTACATCGGCGAGATGCTGACCCGCCGGGCCGGCGGGGTGTGGCGGCACGGACCGGGGCCCTCCGCGACCGCCTCCCCGCTCGTGGTGGAGCTGCCCGGCGCGCGGCAGTGCTGTCCCATCGACTGGGTCTTCCACCGCCTCGAATGCGGGGACCACGTCAGCATCCGCGGTCTCTACGCGGACGCCGACCCCGGGGCCGCCCACCTGGGCGACGTCGCTCGGTGTTAGCATCCGACCTGCCCTTTTGGCGGCGGACGGGAAGCTGATCGCGGTCGCCCCGCGGCCTCCGGGCCAGGAGCACCGCCGGCCTGCCGGGCGCGTGTGTGTCGAGCAGGGACGCACCGCGGCTGCTGGAGGGACGGCGGAGAAGGGCACGGGATGAGCGCGAGGCTCGGTTCGGACGACACGCGTCTGATCGGTCGTGCACACGAACAGGAGCAGGTGGCCGCACTGCTGGCCGCCCTGCCCGCCGGCGGACGGGTGCTCCACCTGAGCGGAGCCCCCGGCACGGGCCGCTCCGCCGTCCTGCGGTACGCCGCCCGCACCGCGGCCGACCAGGGCGTACGGGTACTCACGACGTCCTGGGCACCGGCCGAGCAGGACATCCCGCACGCCGCGCTGCACACCCTCCTGCGCCCGCATCCGGCCCCGCCCCGCACCCTGCCGGAAGCCGACCGCGACACGCTGGAGGCGGCGTTCGGCGGCGACCGGGCCCCGGCACCGGACCGGCTCGCGGCAGCCGTGCTCGCCCTCATCGCCCAGGCACCGGGACCGGCCCTGGTCTGCGTGGACGACCTCGACCGCATCGACGCCGAGAGCCGCGCGGCCCTGCGGGAGATGGCCCGGCTCTGCGCCGGCACCCGCATCGGCATGATCGTCGCCGAGCGGACGGCACCCGACACCCCGCTCGCCCCGGACGCGCTCGCCGTCACCCTGGGCCCGCTGTCCGGCCCCGAGGCCCGTGCGCTCGTCGAACACGCCGGACGGGCCACCGGATACACCGAGACGGAACTCGTCGTCGCCGTGGCCGGGGGCAATCCGCTCGCCCTCACCGAACTGTCCCTGGGCGACGGCGCCCCCGGCGACACCGCCGGACTCGGCCTGCTCCCCGCGACACCGCGCATGGCCCAGGCGTACGCGCAGGACCTGGCCGAACTGCCGGAGCCCGCGCGCCGCGCCCTGCTCAGCGCGGCACTGAGCACCTCGTCCCTCACCTGGGACGTGCTGGGCGCCACCCGGCACGTCCTGGGCAGCGGCGACGCGGCCCGCGACGGACTGACCGAGGCCGTCCGGCGCGGCCTGCTCGCCGAGGACGGCCGAAACCTGCGGTTCCCCCGGCCGCTCGTCCGCCCCGCCGTCCTGCACCTGGAGTCGGCCGCCCGGCGCATGGCCGCCCACGCGGCCCTCGGACGGAGCGTCACGAGCCCGCCGCACGCGGCCTGGCACGCCGCCCAGTGCGCGGTGGGCACCGACGAGGACCTCGCCGCCCGCCTGGAGGAACTGGCCGGACTCGCCAGTGCGGGCACCGCCGTCCTGACCGCCCTGGCCGCACTGGAGAACGCGGCCCGCCTCTCCCCGGACCCCGCCCGCCGGGCGGCCCGGCTGCTGCGCGCCACCGAACTCGCCTGCGACCACGGCCTGCGCGAACAGGCCCTGCGGCTCGCCCGCGGCATCGACCCGGCCGGACTCGGCACCTACGGCCGTGCCCTGCTGCTGTGGGTGCACGAACTCCTGCCGGGCAACTTCGTGGCCGGGCGGGAGAGCATCGCCGGACTGTGCGAGGCGGCCCGCGCGGTCGCCGCGACGGACCCGGAGCTGACCCGGAAGCTGCTGCACGCGGCGGCCCGCCGGTGCTGGTGGCACCAGGCCGGACCCGGCGAACGGCGCCTGCTCACCGACACCGTCGAGGACCTCAGGCCCCGCCCGTGGGACGCGCGCGACATCGCCGTCATGGCACTGGTCGAACCGCAGGCGGTGCCCGACGAGGACACCCACCGCGTGCTGCGCCGGCCCGGCGGCGCGGACGTCGGGCTGCTCGGCCAGCTCGCCCACCTCGTCGGCGACCTCGGCCGCGCGACCCTGCTGTTCCGGGAGGCGGAGCGGACGGCGCGCGCCGAGGGACGCCACGGGCGGCTGCCGCAGATCCTCGTGCCCAGGGCGCTGGAGGAGATCTGGCTCGGCGCCCAGTGGCACACCGCACGCGACCTGGCCGACGAGGGCCGGACGATCGCCGCCAGGACCGGTCAGACCGACTGGGTGGCCAGGGCCACCGGAGCCCTGGGCGTCGTCGCGGCCCTGCGCGGCGAGCACGAGCGGGCCCTGGAGTGCGCGGCGGAGGTCGAGGAGGCGTCCCTGCGCCTCGGCCAGAGCCGCCAGCTCAGCCTGGCCTCGCTCGCCCGCGCCCTGACGGCGTCCGGCACCGGACGGTACGCCGAGGCGTACGCCCAGCTGCGCTCGATGGTCACCGAACCGTCGGCGCCCTACTCCTACGAGCAGTTCTGGGGCCTGGCCTTCCTCGCCGAGGCGGCACCGCCGGCCGGTGAACAGGACGACGCCAGGGCCGTCGTCGCCCAGGTCGAGGCCGCCACCCGCACCGGCCGGACCCCGCTGCTGCGGCGGATCCTGGCCTACGCGGACGCGCTGATCGGCCCGGACGAGGAGGCGGCGGAGCACCGCTACCGCGAGGCGCTGCGGCCCGGCATCGAGACCTGGCCGCTGCTGCACGGCATGACCCTCTTCGGCCACGGCGCCTGGCTGCGGCGCAGACGCCGCGTCATCGAGTCGCGCGCACCGCTCGCCGAGGCCGAGTCCCTGTTCCGTACGCTCGGCGCGGAGCCCCGCGCCGAGCTGGCGGCCACGGAGCTGCGGGCGGCCGGCCGGCCCGCCGCCGAACCCGACGCCGGCGACGTCTCCCGGGTGCTGTCGCCGCAGCAGCTCACCATCGCCCGGCTCGCCGCCCGCGGCCTGTCCAACCGGGCCATCGGCGAACAACTGCGGCTGTCCCCGCGCACGGTGGCCTCCCACCTGTACCAGATCTTCCCGAAGCTGGGCGTCACCTCACGCGCCCAGCTCGCCGCGCGGATCGGCACGGACTGACCGGCCGGTGACCGGCGTTCGGCGGCCGGGCCGCGCCCGTGCGGTCGTACGTACGCCGCTGATCCGCGCGGCCGTCCCGCGGCACCCGGGGGAGCCGCGTCCGGCGGGGCGGCCTGCCGTCCGCACCGGGGGCCCCGGGGCCCGCGCGGAGCGGTCGTCCGCCGCCCCGGCGGCCCGGCCGGGTGTCACCTCGCATGCCCGGCTCGCCGCGCGGATCGGCGGGACCGACCGTCCGGTGCCCGGCGCAGTCACCCGGGTCGGGGCCGCCCCGCAGCACCCCGGCGTCCCGCGTCCGCGCCCTCGCGCCCGGCCGGCCCGGACGTATCCGCCGGCCGCCCCGGCCGCCCTGTCCGCCGAGGCGATCTGCCCCGTGGGCCCGGACCCGGACACCGGCGCCCGCGCGAGCGGGCTTTCGCCGTCCGGGCGGGGCGGCGGGTGTCAGCTCGGGTGGCCGGTTCGCCGTGCGGAGCGGATCGGTACGGGACGGCCGGACGGTGGCCGGTGCCGCGTGTGGATCAGCCGGGCAGGCCGTCGCGGAGCACCTCGGTGAGCTGCGCCCGCGCCGTCACGCCCAGCCGCGGGAAGATGCGGTAGAGGTAGGCCCCGATGGTGCGGGGCGAGAGGTGAAGGAGCTCGCCGATCTGGCGGTTGGACAGGCCCCGGCCCGCCAGCTCGGCCACCCGCAGTTCCTGGGCGTTGAGGACCTCGCGCACGGCGGTCCGCCGCCGCGCGCCGGGCGTGCCGCTCTCCTGGCGCTCGCCGGAGGCCCGCAGCTCGGCGGCGATCCGCGCGGCCCGCGCGTCGGCACCCGTCATCGTGTAGAGGGCCGCCGCCTGGCGCAGGCTGACCCGGGACTCGGCGAACTGGCGCCGCAGCCGCAGCCGCCGCCCGTGCGCCAGCCGCAGCGGAGCCTCCAGGAAGGGCAGCCGGGCCAGATCCATGGCGAAGGCCCGCTCGTACAGCGGCTCCGCGTCCCGCTCGTCGGCGAGGACGGCCCGTGCCACGGCGAGCCGGGCGGCGACCAGCGGCGCGCACTCCGGGCCCAGTTCGCGGGCGAGCCGGTCCAGCGTGGCCCGCGCCTTCCCGGCCGCGTTCACGGCGACGGCGGCCTCCGCGTAGGGGATCAGCGCGGGCATCGCCGCCGTGGGCCGGTCGGGCGCGGTGAGCAGCGACGTGAGCGCGGCGAACCCGGCGCCGAAGTCACCGCCCTCGACCAGGGCCCAGCCGCGGCCCACGGCCAGCACACTGTCGATCGTCGGCAGCGACCGCCGCGCCTCCTGGAGGCCCAGCGGGTCGGCGGGGGGCGCCGTGCCGGTGCGCAGCGCCCGGGTCAGGTCCAGGAGCAGCCGGGCCGCCGCCCGGTGGTGGGGCCGGCCGTACTCCTCGGCGAGCCGCCCCGACTCACCGAACGCCTGCTCGGCCTGGCCCCAGTCGCCCATGGCCAGATGCGCGAGGCCCTGCCGGAGCACGACCCGGGCCAGCCGTTCGGGCAGATCGTGGAAGCGGTAGCGGCGCTCCGCCTGCCGGTGCAGGTCCAGCGCGCGCGGCGGGTCCCCGGCGAGCAGCGCCGCCTCGCCCAGCCGTTCGAGATCGCGTACGGAGGTGTCCGTCAGACCGTGGAAGGCGGCCAGCCGGGAGACGACGGTCCCCGCCCGGCGCACCGGCGCCACCTTGGCCATGGCGTGCAGCAGCCGCGGGTCGCCCGCCCGCTCCGGCAGCGCGTCGAGGAACGCCAGCAGTTCCGCGGCGCGCGCGGGGTCGCGCGCGACCGAGGGCGCCGTGAGCCGCACCAGCTCCAGCGCGCTCTCCTGCTCGGCGGCACCGTCCGGCACGGGCCAGGACCCGGGACCGGACGGCAGCTGTACGCCGTTCTCGCCCGGCCAGGCCAGGACCTGGGCGCAGAGCCCCCCGAGCGGCCCCAGCGGATGGCGCAGCGCCCGCAGCGCCAGGGTCCGCGCGATGCGCTCGAAACCGAGGTCGTCGGCGAGCTGGGCGGCCCGCAGGGTGCACAGCCCGCGCTCCTCGGGCGTGCGGTACAGCTCGGCGGCCCGCCGCAGCAGACGTACGGCCATCGGCGGTTCGCACTGCTCCAGCGCGCGGCGGTGCGCGGCCTCCAGCCGGCGGGCCAGCTCCGGGTCGGGTCCCTCCACCGCCTGCGAGAGGTGCCACAGCATCCGTACCGACTCCGGGGGCAGTACGGCGGCCAGGGCCGCGTGCGCGGCGCGGCAGCGCTGCGGCGCGACGTCGTGGACCACGGCCCCGGCCGTGGCGGGGTGGCCGAACCGCAGCCGCATGCCGTCGAAGACCACGAGGCCGTCGCGTTCGGCCGGTTCCGCCGTGGCGAAGTCCAGCTCGGCGCCCGCGATCCGCGACGCGGCCGACAGCAGCAGCGGCAGCTCGCCCGCCGGGTGCAGGGCCGCCACCAGCAGCAGGTCCCGGGTGCCCGAAGGCAGCCGGGAGACGCCCGGCGCCATGGCGGAGGCCAGCCGGTCGGAGGAGGCCGGCACGTGGGGGAAGTCGTCCTCGGAACGGGTGGGCAGCTCAAGGAGCGCCAGCGGGTTCCCGGCGGCGGTGGCCAGCAGCTCGCGCACGGCCTCGGCGTCGTTGCCCGGCCGCCGCGCCGCCAGCAGCGCGGCGGACTGCACCGGCGACAGCGGGCCCAGCGGCAGCTCGGGAAGACCGGCCAGGGCCGTCAGCCGCGTCCGGTGCGGACGCGAGGACAGCAGGAAGCCCATCGCACGGCCCTCGGCACGGCGCGCCACGAAGGAGAGCACCTCCCGGCTGGGCCGGTCCAGCGCGTCCCAGTCGTCGACGGCTATCAGCAGCGGCTGCTCGGCGCTGACCGACTCCAGCACCCGGAGCACCGCGAACGGCAGCAGCGAGCGGTCGTCGCGGGGTGCGGCGGCCCCGTCGATCAGCAGCATCTCCAGGGTGCGCAGCCGTCCGGCCGCCGACGACCAGCCCGGAGTGCCGAGGACGGGCCACACGATCTGGAGCAGACCGGACAGGTCGGACGGGTGGCCGCCCCGGATGCCGGTGCAGCGCAGCACCCGTATCCCGGCGGCCGTCGCCCGCTCGACACAGGCGTCCAGCAGCGCCGACTTCCCCGAGCCCGCGTGCCCGCACAGCACCCGGGCCGCGCCGCGCTCCAGCGACTCGCGCAGGAACCCGTCGAGCTCCCGCAGTTCGCGCCCGCGGCCGACGAGGCCCGAGTCCCCGGGCGCCCTGCGGGCCAGGGCCGCCGCGAGCGGCAGCACCGGACGGCGCTCCTGCGTCCCGGCAGGGGCAGGGGGAATCTCGGTCTGCGCGTTCATGGATGACCCCCGATCTGCGGCGAACGGCCCCACCGGATTCCCGGGAGCGCTCTTCTGCCTGGGTCCATCCCACCGGAAGGCATACCCGCGGAACCAGGCAGTTCGCATGCAGCTTGCCGCTTCCTGCTTCTTCCTGCCGCAGGCGCAAGAACCGGCCGCCGCCGCGTCTGTGCAGGTCAGAGCCGTTCGGCCGGGCCCTCAGCGGTCCGTTCCGGGCCGCGCGCCCACTGCCTGTGCCTTGGCCCGCATCGCCGCGGCGCGCGGACTGCCGGTCTCCGCCAGCAGCTCCGCGGCCCGCGTCCAGCCGGCCCGCGCGGCCGCGGCGTCCCCCAGCTCCAGCTGCGCCGACGCCAGGTGGTCCAGCACCTCGGCCTGGTTGTAGCCGTCCAGGACCTCGCCGTACAGCTCCAGCGATCTGCGGTAGTTCACCACCGCGGCGTCCAGATCGCCCAGCCGGTGCAGCGCGTAGCCGATGCTGTCCCAGGTCGCGGCCTCGTTGCGGAGGTTGCCGTTGGCCTGGAGGATCGGCAGCGCCTCCTCGCACATGGTGATGGCCTCCCGGTACTCGCCGAGCAGGGCCAGGTACCAGCCGACGGCGTTCAGTTCGCGCGCCACCTCGTTGCGTTCCGGGAGCGTACGGTAGACCGCCAGCGCGCGCCGGGCATGGAGCAGGGCCTCCGCGTGACGGCCCTGCCGGCCCCGCACCCAGCCGATGCTGCGCTCGGTGGCGGCGCGCTGCGCCGGGGCCAGCCGGTCCAGTTGCCCGAGCATCAGGCGGACCTGCTCGTCGGCCTCGTCGGCCTGCCCCGTCTCGGCCAGCGCGCGCGCCAGACTGGCGCAGTTCACGGCGATGGCCGCCGGGTCGTCCAGCGCGAGCGCCGCCTCCAGCGCGACGCGCTTGGTGGAGACCTCCTCGGCCCAGCGGCCCGTGAAGGAGAAGTAGCCCACCCAGTCCGCCGTGAGGTCTGTGCGGCGCCGCAGCAGCCGGGGGTCGTCCAGCGAGGTCAGCGCGGCCATGACCGTCGCCTCCTCCTGGCGGTACCAGTCCAGTGCCTCGGCGCGGTCCTCGATCGCGACCCGCACCACTCCCGGCGGCGGCCCGGCGGGTCCGGGCTTGGGCCGGGTGTCCAGCACCCGGGCGGCCGCCGCGGCGTTGTGCCGCAGATAGTCCAGCAGCCGGGTCTCGGCGCCGTGGCGGTCGTCCTCCTCCTGGGCGCGCAGTTCGGCGGCGTAGGCGCGGACCAGGTCGTGCAGGACGTAGCGGCCGTCGGCGTCCCGGGACAGCAGGCTGGCCGCGGTCAGCTCGCGCAGATACCGGCGGGCCTCGGCCATCGGGACACCCGCCAGGGAGGCGGCGGCCTCGGCGGACGCCGCCGGACCGGGGTGCAGGGACAACTGCCGGAAGAAACAGGCCGTACCGGCGGAGAGCGCCCGGTAGGACCAGGAGAAGACGGCCCGGACGTCGCCCCTGCGGTCGTCGGCCGACAGGGCGTCGAGCCGGGACGCCTCCAGTTCGTGGACGGCGGCCCGCAGCGGCAGGTGCGGAGCGGCGCTGAGCTGCGCGCCGACGACGGCCACGGCCAGCGGCAGATGCCCGCACAGCCCGGCCAGCCGGGCGGCGGCCCCGGGCTCCGCCGCGCACCGCTCCTCGCCCACCCGCGCGGCCAGCCCGGCGACGGCCTCCTCCTGGCTCCACACGTCCAGGCCGACCAGCGTGGCGCCCTCCCTGGCCGCAAGACCGGACAGCTGGTTGCGCGAGGTGGTGATCGTCAGACACCCCGCCGAGGCGGGCAACAGCGGTCTGACCTGCTCCGCGTCGCGCGCGTTGTCCAGCACCACGATCAGCCGCAGGGAGCCGGTGCGCTCCCGGAACACGGCGGCCCGTTCCTCGGTGCCGGAGGGGATGTCGCCGCTCGGCACGCCGAGCGCGCTCAGGAATCCGCCGAGCGCCTCACCGGGATCCAGCGGCGCGGAGTCCTCGAAGCCGCGCAGGTTGACGTAGAGCTGGCCGTCCGGGAAGCGGTCGGCCACCTGGTGCGCCCAGTGCACCGCGAGCGTGGTCTTGCCCACCCCGGCCATGCCCCCGATCGCGGATACGACGACATGCCCGCCATGCCCCCCGCCCGCCGCGACCCGCTCGCCGAGGCCGCCGACGGTCGCCAGGGTCTCCGCGCGGCCCCGGAACACCGCCAGGTCGGGCGGCAGCTGCTGGGGAACCTGCCGCCGGGTGCGCCGCGCGGACGAGGTCGCCTGGAGCAGCCGCCGCCGTTCGTCCTCGTCCAGCTCCAGCGCGTCCAGCAGCTCGGCCAGCGTCGCCTGCCGGGGAAGGCTCCTGCCGCGTTCCATGTCGCTGATGGCCCGCACGCTCACCCCGGACGCGTCCGCGAGGCTCTCCAGGGTCAGCAGCGAACGCTGCCGCGCCTGGCGCAGCAGCCGGCCGAATGTGCTCTTGTCCATCCCCACCCCCGGGGAACCGCACCCCCGACGCGCCTGCCGTGTGTCCGCCGGTCCCGCTCCGCGACGCCGCGGAACCCTCGGATATGGATTGAACATTAAAGCAAGCCCGTGGGGCGCGGACGCCCCCGCCCGCCATCCGGACCGCGGCGGCGCCGCCGGGAGGCAGAAGCGGGAGCCCGGACCCGAGGAGGTGGTCAGGCCGTCGAGCCGGGGCGCGGGCCGGGTTCGCCGCCCTCCGGGCCCACGGCGCGGTTCCCGGCCCCCGCACCGGGGCCGGGACCGCGGCGGCGCGCCGACGTCACACGTGCCCGCTCAGGCGGCGGCCCGCAGGTGTGTGTGCGCCCACTCCTCGAAGCCGGTCGGCTCGATGCCCAGCGCACGGGCGAACCGCGGCCGGGCCGGCTGACCGAACACCTCCATGAACTCGTGCGTGGCGCCCATGTCTCCCATGCCGGCGGCGCGGGCCTGTTCCTCGGTCATGTCCGGGGCCGTCAGCGGGACGCCCAGGGCGCGGGAGAGGATCTCGGCGATCTCGGTCATGGTCAGGTGGTCGCCGGCCAGCTCCAGTTCCACCCGGTGGAACTCGGCGGGGGCGGACAGGGCGGCTGCCGCGGCCCGGCCCACGTCCCGGACTGTCACCAGCGCCAGGCGCGTGCCCGGTCCGACGACGGTGACCAGACCCCCTTCGATGCCGCGGGGGAAGTAGAACCGCAGGGACGGCTCGAAGTTCTCCATGAAGAACGACGGCTTGATCAAGGTCCAGGAGGGGAAGTCGAGTTCGCGCAGCCGGTCCTCGATCGCGGCCTTGGTGCCGAGCGGGGCCTCCAGTGCGGCCCAGCGTCCTTCGGCCCAGCCCGGAGCCTCGGTGTGCCGGCCCACGCCGCTGGTGGAGGACTGGACGAACTGCTCCACACCGGCGGCCCGCGCCGCCGTCATGAGGTTGTCCGCCTGGCTGACCTCACCGGCGAAGTCGAACCCCTGCTCGGTGTACGCGGGCATCTGCACGGAGAACACGGCCCGCACACCGTCCACGGCCGCCTCAAGGGTCGCGGGTTCGGTGAGATCGCCCACGCACAGGGCGGCACCGAGTTCCTCGACGGCCCGTGCCCGGGGCGTGTCCGGGTCGCGCACCAGGGCGCGCACCGGTGTTCCCCGCGCGAGCAGAGCGCGGGCGGTGGCGCCGCCCTGGCGGCCAGTGGCACCGGTGACGAGAACCGGTGGTGCGGCAGTGGTCATGAGTGCATCTCCCCGGCGGTCACGCACACCATAAACGGCGGGGCCCGCCGTTTCGTGTTCGCTACGATATGGCGGGCCCCGCCGCTTATCAACATCGGAGAGAGCATGACCGGCCGACGCTCGGACGCCCGCCGCAACCACGCACACATCCTCGCCGTGGCCGAGGCCGAGGTGGCCACCCGGGGAGCCCAGGCGTCCCTGGAGCGGATCGCCCGCGTCGCAGGCGTCGGATCAGCCACCGTGCGGCGCCACTTCCCCACCCGCAAAGCCCTGCTCGAAGCCGTCTTCCGGCAGCGCGTCCACGCCCTGTGCGAGCGCGCTCACACACTCTGCGGCGAGCACGACAGCCGCGCGGCGCTGGTGGCATGGCTGCGCGAGCTGCTCGCCTACTCGCTCGCCGCGCGCGGGCTCGCGGACGTCCTCTCCTACGAGCCCCTCCGGGACGAGGGCCAGGACGAGGCCGGCGAGGACTCCTGTGCGGCGGCCCTCGGCGCGGCCGGTGCCCTGCTGCTGCGCAAGGCCGTCGAGGACCGGGCGGTCCGGGCGGACGTCACCATCGACGATCTGCTCGTACTGATCGTCGGAATCGCCCTGGCCACCGAGAACTACACCGACCCGGCGGTGCACGCGGACCGCGCCTTCCGGCTCGCCGTCGCGGGCTTCGGCGCCGACGGCACCTGAGCACCCGCACCCGGGCGCCGCGGACCGGCTCGACGGCGGCTCCGGGTTCACCTCGGCACCGCCCCCCAACGGTCGCCGGGTGCACACCTGCACACTCCGGTGGACGGCGTGGACGGCGCGGACCAGCAACCCGAGCACCAACGGTCACCGGACGGATCGGCAGTCAAACGACTGATCCGCCGCCACCGGCGCGGCGAGCAGGATGGGACACACCCGCCAAGCACCAGGAGAGGACCACACATGTCTGTCATCCGCAGCCCGCTGCCGGACAAGGAGCGCGAGATCGCGGGGGGCGCCCTCCAGGCGACCCTGGTCGATCTGCTCGACCTGTCCCTGGTGGCCAAGCAGGCGCACTGGAACCTGTTCGGACCGCGCTTCCGCTCCATCCACGAGCAGCTCGACGAGGTGGTCACCACCGCGCGCGACTACGCCGACACGGTCGCCGAACGCGCGGCGGCCCTCGGCGTCGCCCCCGACGGCCGGGCCGCGACCATAGCCGCCACCAGCGGTGTCCCCGGCTTCCCGGAGGGCTGGACGAAGGACACCGCCGTCGTGGAGATCCTGGTCCGCACCTTCTCGACCGTCATCGAACGGGTGCGGCAGCGGATCGAGGACACCGGGCACGCCGACGCCGTCACCCAGGATCTGCTGATCGGCCTGACCGCCGACCTGGAGAAGCAGAGCTGGATGTTCCAGGCGGAGAACCGGACCTGAGCCGAGGAACCCGGCCCGGCCCCGCGCGGAGCCGGGCCGGGCGCCGCGCACCGGCACCGGCACCGAAGGCACACACCCGACGGACGGAAGGCACACACCCCCATGCACACGATCGCCGACCACCTCATCGCCTCGCTGAAGGCCAGTGGCGTACGGCGCCTCCACGGGCTGCCCGGCGACTCCCTCAACGGTCTCACCGACGCGCTGCGCCGCGACGGCGAGGTCGACTGGATCCATGTACGGCACGAGGAGAGCGCCGCGTTCGCCGCGGCCGCCGAGGCCGCGCTCACCGGTGAACTCGCCGTCTGCGTGGGCAGTTGCGGGCCCGGCAACCTGCACCTGGTCAACGGCCTCTTCGACGCCCAGCGCAGCCGCGTGCCCGTGCTCGCCATCGCCGCCCAGATCCCCGGCCCCGAGGTCGGCTCCGGCTACTTCCAGGAGACCCGCCCGCAGGAGCTGTTCCGCGAGTGCAGCGTGTACGCGGAGGTGATCAACAGCGCCGAGTCGGCTCCCCGGATCCTGCGGATGGCGATGCGGGCGGCCGTCGAACGCAACGGGGTGGCCGTGGTGGTGGTCCCCGGCGAGATCTTCCTCGCCAAGGCGCCCCAGGACACACCGCCCACCGTGGTCCGCGCGGCCCGTACCGTCGCCCGGCCCGACGAGGCGGACCTGAGGGAGGCCGCCGCGCTGCTGAACGCCGGGCGGCGGGTCACCGTGCTGGCGGGCGCGGGCGCGGCCGGTGCCCACGACGACCTGGTCCGGCTCGCCGAGGTCCTCCAGGCGCCCGTGGTGCACACCCTGCGCGGCAAGGAGCACGTCGAGTACGACAACCCCTACGACGTCGGACTCACCGGTCTGCTCGGCTTCGCCTCCGGCTACAAGGCGATCGAGGAGGCCGACACCCTGCTGATGCTCGGCACGGACTTCCCCTACCGCCAGTTCTACCCGCGGCACGCGAAGGTCGTCCAACTCGACCTGCGCGGCGAGCAGATCGGCCGCCGCACCCATGTCGACGTACCGCTGGTCGGCAGCGTACGGGACACCCTGCCCGCGCTGCTGCCGCTGCTGACGGCCAAGCCGGAGCGGGACCACCTGGACCGGGCCCTGGCCCACTACACCCGCACCCGCAGGTCACTGGACCGGCTCGCGGACAACGACCACGACCGCACCCCGGTCCACCCGCAGTTCGTGGCGAGCACGATCGACCGGCTGGCCGCCGACGACGCCGTGTTCACCACCGACGTCGGCTCGCCGGTGGTCTGGGCGGCCCGCTATCTGACCTTCAACGGGCGGCGGCGCCTGCTCGGTTCGTTCAACCACGGCTCGATGGCGTGCGCGCTGCCGCACGCGGTGGGCGCCCAGGCGGCGTACCCGGGGCGGCAGGTGGTCGCCCTGGCCGGCGACGGCGGACTCACCATGCTGCTGGGAGAGTTGTTCACGCTCCGGCAGAACAGGCTGCCCGCCAAGATCGTCGTCTTCAACAACGGCTCGCTGAACTTCGTCGAGCTGGAGATGAAGGCGGCGGGCGTCGTCAACTTCGGTACCGCGCTGGACAATCCCGACCTCGCGGCGGTCGCCTCGGCGATCGGGCTGTGGGCACGGCGGGTGGAACGCCCCAGCGATCTGGAGGGAGCGCTGAAGGACGCGTTCGCGCACGACGGACCCGCCGTCGTCGAGGTCATGACGGCACGTCAGGAACTGTCCGTGCCGCCCGCGATCACCGCCGAGCAGGCCAAGGGCTTCACCCTCTACGCCATCCGCACCATCCTGTCCGGACGCGGCGAGGAACTGCTCGACCTGGTCTCCACCAACGTCGCCCGGCGCATCCTGCGCTGACCCCGGCCCGTCGGGTACGGCGTGGGCCGGGTCCCCCCGCCGGGGGAGCCGGCCCACGGTCCGTCACTGCCGGCGGAAGCTGTGGGCCGGGCCGTAGGAGAGCCACGAGTGGAAGTCGCCCGCCGGTTCGGTCAACAGGGCGCCCGTGCAGTCGGCGTTCTTGTAGTACGTGACCGGCCTGTCCGTCATGTTGAAGTCGGCGAGGACACCGAACGGTGTGGTGACACACCCGCTGTCGACGTCCTGGTAGAGGGCCACCTTGCCGTCGAACCACTGCGTCTCGAAGACGCACACGTTTCCGCTGTTCACCGTGACACACCGCTCGTCGGCCCGGTCCAGGAACGTGGGGCCGGAGGTCGCGGATGCCGTGCCGGTGGCCAGCCCCAGCAGGGCCGCGGCGGCGGCCGAGGCGACGGCGACGGTGATACGTCTGTGCTGCGAACTACGCATGATTCTCTCCTCATGGGAACGGGAGTGGGACCGAAGTGCACACGTAGCCTGCCCGCACACATGGAAGTTTTAGATACTTCAACTATTTTTGGCTTGATCTGTTGGTCCGCGTGCACCGCGCGGCACCCCCGAAGAACCACACATGTGTGCCCTGTGCAGGCGGACCGGGGGCCGGGCCGCCGCGATGGTCACGTCCTCCCGGTGCGGGCCCGCAGCCGGATCCGGCCACCCCGGGCCGGGACGAGCGTCACCGACACCAGCCGCGCGGGCTCCCGGGGACCGGCCGGCTCGGGGACGGCCGCCGCGAGCACCACCCTCAGCACGGTCTCGATCTCCAGCTGGGCCAGCGCCACCCCGATGCAGCGCCGCACACCCCCGCCGAACGGCGTCAGGGCGTACGGCGCCGGATCCGCGCCCAGATGCCGCTCGGGCCGGAAGTCGTCCGGCCGCGGCCACAGCTCGGGGTCGAGATGGGTGAGCGGGAACAGCGCCGCGACGAACGCGTGCCGCGGCACCGGGCGGCCGCCGAGCATCGTGTCCCGCGCCGCGGTGCGCATGGCGTTCCAGACGGCGGGGCGCAGCCGGCCGGACTCCTTGACGGTGGCCTTGAGCAGGCGGTCCGAGCCGGCGTCGAGATCGGCGATCAGATCGTCGCGCGCGGCGGGGTGGTGGGCCAGCAGGTGCAGCGTCCAGGCGATCGTCGTCGCCGTCGTCTCGTAACCGGCCAGGACGAGACCGGTCAGCTCGTCCAGGAGCTGCGCGTCGTCCAGCCCGGCGCCCCGTTCGTCGCGCGCGTCCAGCAGCAGGGACAGCACGTCGTCGCGCCGGGTGCGGTCGGGGGCGGCCCGGCGGGCGGCGATCTCCTCGCGGGTCAGGTCCAGCACGGCGCCGCGCAGCCGGTGGAACCGGCCGCCCGGCGAGAGCGGCCCGAGGTCGCGCCGCAGCGGTTCGGGCAGGAACAGGTACACCAGGTTGCCGGTGGCGACGAACGGGCCGAGGGCCTGCCGGAAGGCGGCCGTCCGGGACGGGTCCGTCAGACCGAGGACGACCCGCAGGATGACGTCCAGGGTCAGCCGCTGCGCCCAGGGCCGCACCGGTGCCCCCTCGCCGGACAGCAGCGCGGGCAACTGGGCCCCGACGAGTGCGCGCACCCGCTCCGCCCAGACCGCGATCCGCGCGCCGTGGAACGACGGCAGCAGCAGCTTGCGGTGGTCCAGGTGCACCGGCGGCGGGGTGCAGATCAGCGAACCGGCACCGACCGCGGGCGCCAGCAGGGCGGCGGCGTCGCCGCCCGTGAACCGCTCGTGGTCGGTCAGCACCGCCCGGTTGGCCGAGGCGTCGGCGGCGCACACCAGCGCGCCGCGGTAGGGATGCGTACGCAGCGAGAAGACCGGCCCGAGCCGCGCCCGCAGCGAGCGGGCGTAGCCCTGGGGGTCCAGGAGCATCCGTGCGGTCTGCACGGCCCGTGGGGCGCGGGCGGCCGGCGGGAAGCGCCGGGGGTCCCACGAGGGCTCGCGGGTGAACGCGTCGTTCATGGCCGTGGTGCTCCTCGGAGGTGGTCGCGGGGCGGGGACGGGCCGGTGGGGCGGCGGTCAGCCGGGCGGTGTCCGCCGCCAGGGGCCGTCCGGGTCGTCGTACGCGGCGGCGTAGCCGTCGGTGGCGATGGGGGCCTGGAGCATCGCGTCCGGTACGGCGAACGCCGCCACGAGGTCCAGTGCGTACGGGGCCAGCTCGGCGCCGAGCCGGTCGACGGCGGGGGCGAGACCGCGGACCGTCTCGGCGCCGAGGCGGCCGTCCGCCAGCAGGACGCCCGCGTGCGGGCTCAGGCACTCCAGGGCGAACAGCCGGAACACCTGCTGGAGCAGGGCGCGTACGGCCGGGTCGCGGACCCGGCCCGCAGCGGCCAGGAACGCCTGCGCGGCCCGTCGCGCGGCGTAGGCGTCCACGAGGCCGAGGCCCGGGTTCACGGCGTGGTTCCAGCGGTCCAGCGCGCCGGTGCTGGGTCTGCCGAGGCTGTCGCGGGCCTGCCGCAGGCGGTACAGCTCGTGGTGCACGAGCAGGTCGAGCAGTTCGGCCGGGCCGAGGGGGCTGAGCGGGGCGGGCGTTTCGAGGGGGACGGGCGTTTCGAGGGGGTCGTGCGGGGCGGGTTCGGCCGGTGGGTCGTAGCCGTGGCCGGTCAGCATGTCGGCGGCGGCCTTGGTCCAGATGACCAGGTTGTCGCCCTCGGCCGTGATGGTGCTCTCGATCGGGGTGAGCAGGTCGACGACGCGGTTCGCGGACAGCAGGCCCTGCGCACCGCAGCGTTCACGGCATTCGAGCGCGATGTCCCTGGCCTGCCAGGTGATCCAGCCCTTCGCCGCCGCTACCAGGACGTCCGCCTCGCCGTCCGCTCCGCCGTCCGGCCCGCCGTCCACCCCGCCGCCTGGTCCGCTCCCCTCCGGGGCTCCGGCGGCGCGGGTGGTCTCGCGGAGCAGGAAGGTCGCCGCGTAGGCGCGGGCCACCGCGCCCAGGAGCCTCGTCTGATGGCAGCGGTAGGCGAAGAGCGGGACGCCGGATCTGCTCGCCGGGGCGAAGGTGTGCCGCCGGTGGGCGTGGCGCACGGAGATGGTGAGGGCGGCCCGCGCCCCGCCCAGCGCGGCGGCGCTCAGGCACAGCTTGCCCGTGGTGACGCGCTGGATGGAGCGCAGGAACCGGCGGCGCCGGCTGCCGGTCGTGCTGCGGAAGGTGCCGTCGGCGGTCAGCTCGCCGTGACCGCCGCCGAGCAGCGCCGTGCGCGGCAGGACCACCCGGTCGAAGGAGGTGAGGGCGTGGTCGACCGACGAGCCGGGGGTCTGCGACAGGGGCCGCACCCGGATGCCCGGCAGCGGGCCGTCCTGTTCGCGCAGCGGTACGAGGAACAGGAACACCCCGCAGTCCTGGCCGCGGACGATCAGGCGGGCCGCGACCAGACCGCTCTTGGGGCCGCCGTACGGGCCGGTGTTGGGCATGAACTTCTGGGCGCCGGGCGACGGGGTGTGCAGGACGAAGGTGTCGGTCTCCGCTTCGTG
This sequence comes from Streptomyces sp. PsTaAH-124, assembly GCF_000373685.1. NCBI lineage: Bacteria > Bacillati > Actinomycetota > Actinomycetes > Kitasatosporales > Streptomycetaceae > Streptomyces > Streptomyces sp. PsTaAH-124. Next base: position 23,659 of record NZ_KB892168.1, read on the forward strand.
GGTCGCCGTGGTCTCCAGCGCGGCGGCGTTGTTGCCGTAGCCGAGCTCGGTGATCAGCACGGTGCCGTACCGGCGCAGCCGGAGGAACGGGGACAGGTCGGTCGTGCGCCGGGTGTCCAGGCGCAGCAGGCTGCCGAGGAACAGGTTGTAGTGGATGGTCGCCAGGGTGGTCAGACTGCCGTCGACCATGCCCAGCCATTCGTGCAGGGAGACCAGGTGGTCGGTCGCCGTGACCAGATCCTCGACGGACGGGATGTCCTCGTTGAGGATCCGCAGCCGCCGGTAGGCCAGTGCGGTCCGCTCCTCGGGGGACAGCCCGTCGCGGTACCGGAACACCTCGCGGCCCAGGATGTCCGTCCAGGGCCGGTGCAGTTCCTCGAAACGTCCGTCGAAGAGCGCCTCGGTCAGCAGCGGGACCCGGGTCCCGTGCGGCCGACCGGCGGCGGGGCCGGCCGCCGTGCCTCGTCCCGCCACCGCGGTCGCGTCCACCGGGGCTGCCTCAGAGCGCCCCGAAGAGGAGATGACTGCTGGTGTTCGCCGGGTCGTCGTCGCGGTAGTACCCGCCGGCGGCGCTCATCAACTGGTCTCTCGTCAGCTGTCCGTCGGGTCCGGCCAGGCTGTCGAAGGCCGGTCCGGCGTCATGGGCGGGGACCCCGATGGCGGTGAGGACCGTGACGAAGTCCTCCTTGCCGACCAGACCGTCGTCGTCGTGGTCGGCGAGCCGGAATCCGGCTTCGTAGAGCGGGCCGATCAGCGTGTCGAAATTGTCGCTCACATGGCGCACCGCCGCGCGGAACTCCTCCTTGTCGATCCGGCCGTCGCCGTCGGTGTCGGCGGTTTCGCGCAGCGCCTGCCAGTAGTTCGCCATCTCGGCGGCGTACGCCTGCCCCTTCACCGACTGCTCACCGCCGACCGCGGCGATGCACCGGCCCGCCATCAGGGTGAAGTCGTCCTCGGCGATGACTCCGTCGCCGTTCGCGTCGAGTAAGGAGAACAGCCGTGCGTACTTCTGGTTCAGCAGTTCGCTCATGCGGGCCTCCGGCAGAGGAGTGGCGAATTGATCCGAATGCGAGAATACGGGCGGGTGATCGGGTGAATCCATCCCCGGAAGCCTTCTCGTTCGAGTGAATGAACTCTTATGAGATTGACGAAAAGGCGGTCGAATGCGTGGGCGCCGGGTCGATCCGGAGCGTCGCGGCGCGGGCCGCGGGGGAGTGGACGAGGGCGGCGGCCGGTCCGTACCGGTCCCGGTAGGCGGCGTCGATCTCGGCGGCGGGTCCGGCGGCACCGGGCACGAACAGGACCTCGCGGGTGGCCGGGCCGACCCGGATCCGGCCGCGGCCGTGCTCGCGCGCCGCCCGGAACCAGCGGGATCCGACGCCCCGGAAGGCACGGACGTACAGGGCGCCGCGCACCAGCACCATGCCGGTCTCCACGCCGTCCGGGTGGCTGTCACCGGCGGTCAGCACGAGGGAGTCGTGCGCTGCGAGCAGGGCGAGGTCCTCGGGGGTCCAGGTGTTCATCGGGCGGGGTTCTCCGTTCTGCCGGTGTCCGGCTGCGGGGCGTTCCAGGAGGTGAGGATGCGCAGGGCGTCGTGCGAGGGGGTGCCGGGCGCGGCGGTCAGCACCAGCAGGCGCTGCCCCGAGCCGTCGGGTGCGTCCCAGGTGTCGCAGTCCAGGGTGAGGTCGCCGATCAGGCGGTGGCGCAGGTGCTTGGTCCCGTACGGGGCGACGGCGGCCCGGTGTCCGGCCCACCAGGTGCGGAAGTCGCGGTCCCGGACGGACAGTTCGCCCACGAGACGGGCGAGCGCGGGATCGTCCGGATGTGCCGCGGCCTCCCCGCGCAGCGCGTCGACGGCGTCCCGGGCGTCGTGCCGCCACCGCGTGTGCAGCTCCCGGACGACCGGATCGGTGAACAGCAGGAGCGCGTAGTTGCGGCGGGCCGCGGGCAGCGCGGCGAAATCCGTGTAGAGGGCCGAGGCGGCGGCGTTCCACGCCAGGATGTCCAGGCGCGGTCCGAGGACCATCGCCGGGGCGTGCGCGAGGTGTGCCAGCAGGCGGTCCAGGGCGGGGCGCACGGGCCGGACGGACCGCCGGCGGGGCGCACGGGTGTCGTCCCGGCCGGCGAGTTCGTACAGGTGTCTCGTCTCGTCCTCGTCCAGGCGCAGGGCGCGGACCAGTCCGGCGAGCGCGGCGGCGGAGGCGCGGACGCGGCCCTGTTCCAGCCGGGTGTAGTGGCCGACGCTGAGGGCGGCGAGCCGGGCGACCTCCTCGCGGCGCAGCCCCGCCGCCTTCCGGGCGGCGGCCGGAGCGGGCAGCCCGCACTCGTGCGGGTCGAGCCGTGCCCGGCGGGATCTGAGGAAGGCCCCGAGTGCGGGGCCGGGTGTCGAGTGCATGTCTTCGAGTGTCATGCCGTGGGTGCCGGGCCGGAACACATGGTGGGGGGGAAGGTTTCTTCCCAGGAAGAAACCTGTCTCTTTTCCCTCCCCCGGCGAGGAGTGATCGTAGGGATGTGCCCGCCGGGACGGCGGACACCGGGCCCCTCCCCGGGGCCCCTCCGATCCGACATTTCCTCGACAAGGAGCCTTCCATGGCCAGGACCGACGTCACCTTCGACAGCGCCGGCATCACGATCGCCGCCCACCTGCACACCCCCGGCACCCCGGCGGCGGGCCCGCGTCCGGCCCTGGTGGTCGGCCACCCGGGCACCGGTGTGAAGGAGCAGACCTCCGGCACCTATGCGCGGCTGATGGCCGAGCGCGGCTTCGTCACCCTCGCCTTCGACGCCGCCTACCAGGGCGAGTCGGGCGGTCTGCCGCGCGGGCTGGAGGATCCCGCACAGCGGGTGGAGGACTTCAAGGCCGCCGTCTCCTTCCTCACCGCCCGAGCGGAGGTCGATGCCGACCGGATCGGCCTGCTCGGCATCTGCGCCTCCGGCGGCTACTCGCTGGCCGCCGCCGGCGGCGACCACCGGGTGAAGGCCGTGGCCACCGTCTCCACCGCCGAGCCCGCGCGCCAGTTCCGTCACGGTGCGGAGGGCGCCCAGGACCCTGCGGTCTTCCAGACCCTGCTCGACGCCGCCGCCCAGGCCCGGACCCGGGCCGCCCGAGGCGAGGACCCGGGAGTGATGACCATGTTCCCCGAGACCGCCGAGCAGGCCGCCGCGCTCGGCGGCGAGCACGCCGTGGAAGGCTTCGAGTACTACTGCACCTCCCGGGGCGAGCACGAGCGGTCGGCGAAGTTCCTCGCCTGGGAGAGCATCGACAGGATGGCCTCCAGCGACGCCTTCCACGCCGTCCCCCTGATCGGCCCCCGGCCCATGCTCCAGATCATCGGCGCGCGCGCCGTCACCGCCTGGATGGCCGTCGAGGCCCACCGGCGCGCCACCGGCCCCGCGGAGCTCCACCGCATCGAGGGCGCCAGCCACGTCGATCTCTACGACAAGAAGGAGTACATCGACCCCGCCGTCGACAAGCTGACCTCCTTCTTCACCGAGCACCTGGGCGCCACGCCCCGCAGTGTGTGACGTGGTGGACTCACATGTGTCGGTGTGTGTCGCCATGTGTCCGCGGTGTCTCGCGCGCGCTCTCTCCCTCCCCCTCCCCGGTCTCTCTCCCCCCGGCGAGGACGCGAAGGTGCTGCGGCGAGTGGCGCGCGAACAATGGCCGAATTTAGTTTAACGTTAAACCGATGTAGGGGGCATGCTGATTGAAGCGCCGGAGACCGACCCCGGTACCCGGCTCAACGTCCCAGCCGATCAACGGAGATGCCCCCCATGAGCCAGACCCTGCCGCTCCGCCTTCACCACCACGCATGGATCACCGACGACCAGGAGGCCAACCGCCGCTTCTACGAGGACGTGATCGGCCTTCCCCTGGTGGCCGTGTGGACCGAACGCGAGGTGCTGGCCGGGGCCGAACGCGCCTACAGCCACGCCCTGTACGGCCTGGCCGACGGCAGCGCGCTCGCCTTCTTCCAGTTCGCCGACCCCAAGGACCAGGAGGAGTTCAGGACGGACATCAACTCCACCCCCTTGCGCCACCTGGCCTTCAAGGTCGAGGCGGAGACCCAGGAAGCCATCCTCAAGCGGGTCGAGGCGGCCGACCGCCCCGAGTCGAACGCCCATGTGCTCGACCACGGCTTCTGCGTCTCGCTGTACCTCACGGACCCCAACGGACTCATCCTGGAGTTCGCCGTCGACCACCCCGACGCGGAGAAGATCGACGCCGAGCGACGCGCCACGGCACACGCCGACCTGGCCCGCTGGCTCGCCGGCGACCACACCAGCAACAACGTCTGGCGCTGACCCTTCGGACATGCATCAGTCGCCCTGCGACCACGCGGCCACCGGCAGGGACAGATAGACGCCGACGTCGCCGAGTCCGGTCGCGGTGGTGATGTCGCGCTGGAGTCCGTCGACGCGTTCCTGGCGGTCGGCGGCCCTGCTCTCGAACCACTTGGAGCGCACCTCGATCACCACGTCCAGGCCGCAGCGGTCCAGCGGACCCAGGCTCCGGAAGCGGATCTCGACGTCGCCCGGCTGTAGATCGCCGTCGTACGGCTCCTCGGGGCACTCCACGGCCTTGGAGACCAGGTGCGGCAGCACCGCACCCAGTTCACGGAGCGTGGATTCGGGGACGTCCGGGGCGTAGGTGACTTCCACAAGAGGCATCGGACCACTCTAGGGCGGGCGCGGCGCACCCCCATGGGCCGGGCCGGGCGGCCCGGGGGCTGTGAACCTTTTCGCCCCGTGATTCGTGCGGCGGGACGGTCTGGACACGGGGCGGCGGCCAGTGGTTCGCTGCCGTGACAGATGTGTGCACCGGGATCCTGGCGGTTCGTGATGGTCGTGGCAACGCACTTCGAGGTCCGCCGGTGACGAGTGGTCCGGTCACAGCCGGTGGTGAGGTGTCGTCGGCACACCGCCCTGCACCGCGTACCGAACGCCTCGCGCGGGCGAGAAGCTGGCTGGGACCGGTGCTGGTCGCCGTCCTGGCCGGGGCGCTCCGCTTCCGGCACCTCGGCCGGCCGCGCGACCTGATCTTCGACGAGACGTACTACGCCAAGGACGCCTGGTCCATGCTGCGGCTCGGCTACGAGGGGGTGTGGCCCGACCGCAGGACCGCCGACCCGCAGCTCCTCGCCCACCCGCAGACCGTCCCGCTCTCCGACACGGGGGCCTTCGTCGCGCACCCGCCGGCCGGGAAGTGGGTGATCGCCCTCGGTGAGTGGACGTTCGGTCTGGACCCGTTCGGCTGGCGCTTCATGACGGCGGCCCTGGGCACCCTGTCGGTGCTCATGCTGTGCCGGATCGGGCGCCGCCTGTTCCGGTCCACCCTGCTGGGCTGCCTGGCCGGCGCGCTGATGGCGGTGGACGGACTGCACCTGGTGATGAGCCGCACCGCGCTGCTCGACCTCGTCGTCATGTTCTTCGTCCTGGCGGCGTTCGGCTGCCTGCTGATCGACCGCGACCACGCGCGCGCCCGGCTCGCGGCGGCCCTGCCGACCGGGCCGGACGGCCGCGCGCGCCCGGACGCGCGCGTCGCCGGCCGCGCCGGGACCGGGGTGCGCCCCTGGCGAATCGCGGCCGGGGTCTGCCTGGGGCTGGCCGCCGCCACCAAGTGGAACGGCCTGTACGTCCTCGTCCTCTTCGCCGTCCTCACGCTGCTGTGGGACGCCGGTGCCCGCCGCACCGCGGGCGCCGCCGCCCCGTACCGGACGGTGCTGCGCAAGGACCTCGGTCCCTCGGCGCTGTCGCTGGTGCCGGTCGCCGCGCTGACCTATCTGGCCACCTGGACCGGCTGGTTCCGCTCGGACGACGGCTACGGGCGCCACTGGGCCGACGGCCGCGGCGGCACCTGGTCCTGGATCCCGGCCCCGCTGCGCAGCCTGTGGCACTACGAGTCCGCGGTCTACGAGTTCAACGTGGGCCTGCACACCCCGCACGGCTACCAGTCCAACCCCTGGAGCTGGCTCGTCCTGGGCCGCCCCGTGCTGTTCCACTACCGCTCGGCCAAGTCCGGTCAGGACGGCTGCCACACCGCGGCCGACTGCTCGCAGACCGTCCTCGCCCTCGGCACCCCGCTCCTGTGGTGGACGGCGTGCTGCGCTCTCGTCTACCTGCTGTACCGCTGGGCGCTGCGCCGCGACTGGCGCGCCGGTGCGATCCTGTGCGCGGTGGCGGCCGGCTATCTGCCCTGGTTCCTCTACCAGGACCGTACGGTCTTCTCCTTCTACGCGGTCGTCCTCGTGCCCTACCTGTGCCTGGCCGTGGCGATGGCACTGGGCGCCCTGGCGACGGGCCCGCCGGACGCGACCCCCGCCCGCCGCCTGCGGGGCACGGTGGCCGCGGGGGTGCCCGTCCTCCTCATCGTCTGGAACTTCATCTGGTTCTTCCCGCTCTACACCGGGCAGACGATCCCGTACACCGCCTGGCAGAGCCGGATGTGGCTCGCCACCTGGATCTGAGGGCCGCGCGAGGGAGACGGCGCCGGAGGCGACGGGGTGACCGGAGGTCAGGAACTCAGTACCAGCCGGTGCACTTGATGTGCCCGGTGGAGTCGTTCCACGCGCAGGCGCGCATCACATAGCCGCCGTCGTAGCGGGAAGCGGTGTGGGTGTCCGAGCCGCTCTTCACCGTGGTCATGCTCAGCGGACCGTCCCAGGACTTGCCCTTGTCGGAGGAGCGGTCCACCCAGACCTTGTCACCGGGGTCGGCGCTGTAGATGCGGCCCCAGGCGCACCGGGTGGACGTGCTGTACCGGAGTTCGATGGTGATCGAGTCGACCTTCGCCGTCTTCACCGTCTTGGGACTGGCGAACGTGCACGTCCCCGCGGCACTCGTGTCGGCGGCGGTGGCACTCGTCGCGGCGACGGTACCGCCCAGCCCGGCGAACAGGGCTGCCGTCGCGACCAGGACTGCGGCGCGGGTGCCGATGCGCGGTACGACCATGATTCCTCCCGTTGTGGACGTGGGCCGGGGCAGCATCCCCGGCCGATCCGGAACGCAGCCGTCATCGCTTCTCCGGGTGGCTTGAGCGCCGCTCCCGTCGTCGCACCGGCTTGCGGCAACGACGCTACGAGAGCAGCCGTCCGGCGCGAATCCCACAGCGGTTGCAATCAGCGCTCAACCTCCAGGGGTACGCCGACTACCGCAGCGGTTTACTCGCGCAAGCCCCGGCCCCTCCTGCCATCCGCCTGCCGCATGCCCGGACGGAGCCTCGCAGCGGTGTGCCGCAGCACGCTGCGTGGCTGCCCTGTCACGAGTGAGCGCCGAACACACCCCCGCCCTGGAAGACGCGGACGTCGTCGCCGAACGCGCCGTCGGCCGTCCCACCCAGCTCTGACGTCATCGCTCACTTTGTAGTGCAGGGAAGCAGTCAGGCCCTCAACTCGAAGGGAAGATCTCCCTCACTTCACTTGCTCTTCTCCAGCCACCCAGGCAGGTTGCGCCGATGATGAACCCGAAAGGCGCGAGAAAGGTGACGACGCCGTCCGATGCGCCCACGGTCGGCCCCAACTTGTAGATCGCTGCGCAGCCGGCCAGGCCGCCAAGGAGAGAAAGGACCATGCGCATCGACTCCCGCAGCGCAGTATTAATCAGGGACAAAGGGGCGACTCCCTCGAGATCGCCATCGGGGAGAAGCCGGCCCACACGGCCTTCCGAATACCTCAACATGATGCAGACCGATTTGTTGGACAAGCGCTCCAGGGCGAGGCCGGAGTCGTCGTCGATTTGGATCAGATCCTTGCGCATGGCACCTGCGACGTGAGCTTCGTGCCGCCGGCAGTCGGAGCGTCTCAGAGAATGGACGGGCATCACTCCCCGCGAGCGGTGGATCCTGAGCAACTGCTTCTCCGCTCTCTGATACATGCCGTCCGCCGAGCGGAGACGCTGGAGACGCTCCTCCAGTGGCAGCATGCGCGTTTCATGGCAGTAGAGAACAAGATCCATCAGCGCTGTGAGCAGTCGAGCCTGACCCACATCCCCTGTCTGGTTGTAGGACCAGACGCAGAGCATCAGCATGATCCATGCTGCTACGGCCACGCCACTCGCGACAAAAAAGTGGGCCTGTGGCATCGTGGGGCCACTCGCATTCCCCTGTGGCGATTCGGTGTTCTGTAGATAAATTCCCCATGCCGTCATGAGAAGTGCGCTCCCCATGACGGCGATGTACGTGCCCTTGATGGATTCTGTGCCTTTTTCTATTGCGCTGCGAATGAAAGGCGACTCGACTTTCGGGAGTTGTAGTTCGGCTACGGCTGAGTCGAACTTCGCGAGAGCTCTGAGACGCTCCCTTCGCATCTTCTCGTCGGTTCCCGTGTTGGCAAGTCTGTACATCGGCATCGGTACCCCTTGTGACAGGCCGGGCCCGGCACCTCGTCGGTGCCGGGCCCGCTGTGTGCCGGCGGTGGTTACGGCCGGTTCAGGACGATGGAGTTGATCGGTCCCAGGTCGACCCAGCGGAACGCGACCGCGGGCACGCTGTAGCTACAGTCACCGGTGCCGTTGTAACCGGTGCACAGGTTGATGGTCGCGCCGCCCGTCTGGTTGTTGTACACCCAGTGACTGCCGTACTGGCTGCTGAGGTTGTGGGCGCCGTAGGTCCAGTAGGTGTTGCTGGGCGACGAGGAGACGGGATCCGCGTTCTCGCGGTAGATGCACGCCGCTCCGCTCGGGCATCCGAAATCGGCGGGCCGGGCCTCCGCGGCACCGGTGCTCAGCACGGTCGCGGCTGCCAGGCCGGCCGTGACCGCCGCCGCGGTCCGGATCATCCTGCGCATAAGGATTCCTCCAATAGCTCACATGCCCGCGGCCTCCGGCCGTGGCCGGACGTCCGCGGCTCTGGTGGCCAACTGCTCAGCAGCGTAAGGGAAGTGGCGCCTGGAACCGCCCCATCCGCCACGGCGGACGGGACGACGGGACTAGACCTTGCGTGCCAGCCCCGCCGCGATCAGGTGTTCCCAGACGGTGAGTTCGCGGGGGGCGCCGTCGCCCCAGGGGTTGGCGATCTGTTCGGGGTGCCACAGGGGGGCGGGGACGATTCCGGGGTCGAGTATCTCCAGGCCGTCCAGGAGTCCGGCGATCTCCTCGTCGGTGCGCCAGCGGCCGCGCCCGAAGGTCTGCTGGAGGACGCGCTCGGCCTCCTCCGTCTCGGCGTTGTGCCCGGAGCGGAAGTGGCTCATGAAGAAGTAGCTGCCGGAGGGCACCTGGTCGCGCCAGTAGCGGACGATGGCCGCCGGGTCCTCCTCGTCGTTGACGTGGTGGAGGATGGCGCTGAACATCACGGCCACGGGGCGTTCGAAGTCGATCAGTTCGCGGATGTCCGGGTGGGTGCGGATGCCCTCGGGGTCGCGTACGTCGGCCGCGATGACCCGGGTCCGCCGGTTCTGCTCCAGCAGCGCCCGGCCGTGCACCAGTACCTGCGGGTCTATGTCGACGTAGACGATCCGGGACTCGGGGGCGTGCCGCTGGGCGACCTGGTGGACGTTGTCGGCGGTGGGGAGACCGCTGCCCAGGTCGATGAACTGCCTTATGCCGGTGGTGGTGGCGATCTCCGCCACGGCCCGGGTCAGTGCGGAGCGGTTGGCGAAGGCGATGGCCACCGAACCGGGGAGGTCGCGTTTGAAGACGTCGCCGATCTCCCGGTCTACGGCGTAGTTGTCCTTGCCGCCGAGCAGGTAGTCGTAGACGCGCGCGATGCTCGGCCTGGTGTGGTCGATGGAGATGCCCTCTTCCGTCATGGCGGCCATCTTCCCCTGCGAAGAACCCTGTTGACCATCGTTTCTGCATCTCCGACGACGATCGGCGGACGCGGGCCGTTGACATGGTTGGCTAATGAGATTAGCTTATGGCTAATGACATTAGCCGGACTTCGGCCGGACCTGGGAGACGCCATGACCGAGTACCTCGCCGTCGGCGACGGCACGATCGCCTACGAGGTGACCGGGACGTCCGGCCCGCTGCTCGTGCTCGCGCACGGCATGGGCGACAGCCGTGCCGCGTACCGCGCGATGGTCCCGCCACTGGCGGCGGCCGGATACCGGGTCGCCGCCGTCGACCTGCGCGGCTGCGGCGAGTCCGGCACCGACTGGCCGGACTGGAGCCGCACCGCCATCGCCGGTGATCTGCTCGCCCTGATCCGCCACCTGGGCGGCCCGGCCGTGCTCGTCGGCCACTCCGTCTCCGGCGGCGCCGCCACCATCGCGGCGGCACAGGAGCCCTCGCTGATCACGGCGGTCGTCGAACTGGCGCCGTTCACCCGCAAGCAGACGATCCGGCCGGGCGACCTGCGCGTGCAGCGCTTCCGGCAGAGCATGCTGCGGCTGCTCGGCACCGGAGTGTTCGGCAGCCGTCGGCTGTGGCGCTCCTACCTCGGCCTCGCCTACCCGGGAGTGCGCCCGGCCGACTGGGACGACCGCCTCGGCCGCATCGACGCGCTGCTGCGCGAGCCGGGCCGGATGAAGGCCATGCAGCGCATGGGCCGCAGCGCGCCGACCGACGCCGGAGCCCGCCTCGGCGACGTCCGCTGCCCGGTCCTCGTCGTGATGGGCACGCTCGACCCCGACTGGGCCGACCCGCACGCCGAGGGCTCGGCCGTCGTCGACGCGCTGCCCTCCGGCCTCGGCCGGCTGGAGATGATCGAGGGCGCCGGGCACTACCCGCACGACCAGTACCCCGACCGGGTGACCGCGCTCGTGCTGGCCTTCCTCCGGACGGAGGCCGCCCGTGCCTAGGGCCGGACTCGACCCGGCGGCCGTGGTCGCGGCCGGTGCCGCGCTCGCCGACGAAGTGGGCCTCTCCCGCCTCACGATGGGCCTGCTGGCCGAACGGCTGGGCGTGCGCACCCCCTCCCTCTACAAGCATGTGAGCGGGCAGGAGGACCTCAGCCGGCGGATCGCGGTCCTGGCGCTGCGCGAGGCGGCCGACGCCGTCGGCGGCGCGGTCCAGGGCTACGCCGGCCGGGACGCGCTGGCCGCCGCGGCGCGCGCCTTCCGCGCCTTCGTCCTGGCGCACCCCGGCCGGTACGCCGCGACGATCGGGGCCGAACCCACCGGCCCCGACGATCCGTTGGCGGCCGAGGGGCAGCGGCTGCTCGGCGCCTTCATGGCGGTGCTGCGCGGCTACGAGATCGCGGAGGCCGACGTGGACCACGCCCTGCGCACGCTCCGCAGCCTCTGCCACGGCTTCGCCACGCTCCAGTCGGCGGACGGCTTCCGGTGGAGCGCCGACATCGACGAGAGCTTCGAGTGGCTGATCGCGTTCGCCGACCGGGGGCTGCGCGCGAGCTGAACAGCCGCCCTCCCACGCCCCCTTGTGTCCGGGACGCGCCGAACGTCCGGGAACGGTAACAGTGTCCCCGGGACGCAACCCCCGCCGCGCCCGGCCCCTCTGGAGGGGTGGCAGGACGCAAGAGCCCCTCGCGGGACCTCTTCTGACCAACCGTCATGCCACCGGAGACCGACGACACAGTCTGTGGATTGCCGCATGGGGGAGATCCACGGGAGGGAAAGTCCATGACCAGGACGATGAAGAGCGGTACGGGAACCACGGGAAGCACAGGGACCGCGGGGACGCTGAGCCGGCGGCGCGTGGCCGTGACCGGCGCGCTGGGGCTCGCCTCGATCGCGCTGGCCGCCGTGCCCGCGCACGCCAAGGGCGACGTGGATGTCACGGCGCCGCGCACCGCCGCGGTCGGCAAGACCATCACGGTCAGCGCGAGCGGCAGCGACGACGCGGCCGTCTACCAGCGGATATGCCTGGAGGACCGCATGGGCAAGGCGGCCTGGCACCAGGTGGCCTGCGGCGCCACGGTCTCCCGTGACACGGGCGGCGACGCCCGCGCCAGTGCCCGTGTGAAGGCCGCGCACCGCGGCGGACTCCAGTTCCGCGCGGTGATGTACGGGCTGACCAGCGCGCACGACAAGCACCCCGTCCGGTGGCGCACGTCGGACGTGGTGACCGTGCGGGTGCGTTGATCCAGGTGCGCTGATCGCCCCGCCGTTCTCCCGGGCGGGGGAGCGGCGCAGCGCGGAGAGCACACCAGGAGCGGCCGGGATCTTCCCGGCCGCTCCCTGTGTTCCCCCGCCGCTCCGCGCCCTACCCGGCCGGTCGCGGCGGCGCGGCGGCGGTGAACAGGGCGTGGACGGCGGCGCGCACCTGGGCGGTGACCACCTCGGGCGAGGAGGTGTCGAGCTTGCCGTCCAGGTGCAGGAACGCCAGGCCGTGGACGAGGGCCCACACCGTGGTCGACAGGGCGTCCGGATCGGTGCCGGGGAACGCGTTGCGGACGATGTCCCTGACGTACTCCGAGATGGCGGCCGTCGCGCGGACCCGTTCCTCGCTGGTGGGGTCGCAGGGCTCGGCGAACATCACCCGGAACAGCGCCGGGTGGCCGAGCGCGAACCGGACGTAGGCGTCGGCGACCGCGGCCAGTTCGTCGGGGGTGGTGGGCGAGGGGTGCGCCGCCGCCAGGTGTCCGGCGAGTTCGCGGTAGCCCTCGGCGGCGACGGCGGAGACGAGCGCGTCCCGGTCCGCGTAGTGGCGGTAGGGCGCCGTCGCCGACACCCCGGCCCGCCGCGCGACCGCCCGCAGCGACAGGCCGGAGCTGCCGTCCTCCTCCAGCAGCTCCCGCGCGGCGCGCAGACAGGCGGCGCGCAGATCGCCGTGGTGGTACGTGCCGCTCGCTTGGGACACAGGTCACACTCCCTCATGTTTGCAGTGCTCACATCGCTGCCCTAATGTGAACGGTGCATACATCGTAGTCGATCGTGAGGGAAAGTGAGGAACCCGGATGACCAGCGAGCTGTTCTCGCCGTTGCCCCTGCGCTCCGGGCAGGTGCTGGGCAACCGCGTCGCCAAGGCGGCCATGGAGGAGAACATGGCCGGTGCCGGCCAGCTGCCCGGCCAGGAGCTGTTCGGACTGTACCGGCGCTGGGCCGCCGGCGGCGCCGGGCTGCTGATCACGGGCAACGTCATGGTGCACGCCGAGGCCCTGACCGGCCCGGCCGGTGTCGTGCTCGACGAGGTGGCGCCGCTGGAGCCGTTCGCCGCGTGGGCGGAGGCGGGCAGGTCCGGCGGCGGCGCGGTCTGGATGCAGATCAACCACCCCGGCCGCCAGATCGAGGCCGACATGCCCGGCGTGGTGTGGGGCCCCTCCGCGGTCGGCGTCGACCTGGGCCGGCACAGCGGCCGCTTCGGCCGTCCGTCCGCCATGACCGCCGAGCAGATCGAGGCGACCGTGCGCCGCTACGCCGTCACCGCCCGCCGCGCCGAGCAGGCGGGCTTCGACGGCGTCGAGGTGCACGCCGCGCACGGCTATCTGCTCTCCCAGTTCCTCTCCCCGCTGGTCAACCGGCGCACCGACCGGTGGGGCGGCTCCCTGGAGAACCGGGCCCGGATGCTGCTGGACGTCGTCCGCGCCGTACGGGCCGCCGTCTCGCCGTCCTTCGCCGTCGCGGTGAAGCTCAACTCCGCCGACTTCCAGCGCGGCGGCTTCGACGCGGACGACGCCCGCCAGGTGATCGCGATGCTCGCGCCGCTCGGCGTCGACCTGGTCGAACTGTCCGGCGGCAGCTACGAGAGCCCGGCCATGTCCGGACGCCCCGCCGACGCGCGCACCCAGGCCCGCGAGGCGTACTTCCTCGATCTGGCGAAGGACCTGGTCACGACCAGTCCGCTGCCGCTGATGCTGACCGGCGGCATCACCCGCCGCCGGACCGCCGAGCGCGTCCTCGCCGGGGGCGTGGCCCTCGTCGGGATGGGCACCGCCCTCGCCGTCACCCCCGACCTCCCCGCCCGCTGGCGCACCGGCCGCGAGGCCGACCGGCAGTTGCGGCCGGTGACCTGGTCCGACAAGGCCCTCGCCTCGGCGGCCGGGATGGCCCAGGTCCGCCACCAGATGCGCCGCATCGCCCGCGGTGCCGGACCGCGGCCCGGCACCCACCCGGCCCGTGCCCTCGCCTGCGAGCAGCTGCGCCAGCGGCGGGCCCTGCGCCGCTACCGCACCTGGCTCGCCACCGAGCGCGCCACGGCGCGGCCCGCCGCGCGCTGACCCCGCGCACGGACATGCGGGGACGTGCGGGGACGCGCAGGGACATGCGCGGACATCGGGCGGCGGACCGGTCCCGCGCGCCGGGCCGCCGGGTTCAGTCGCCGTGCAGGGCCGTCCTGAGCGCGTCCACGGCGAGCTTGCGGGCCACGTTCGCGGCGCGGGTGTCGCGCAGGCTGTCCAGCAGGAGGAAGTCGTGGACCATGCCGGCCACCCGGACCGAGGTGACGTCCACGCCCGCCTCGCGCAGCCGGTCGGCGTACCGCTCGCCCTCGTCGCGCAGCACGTCCGCCTCGTCGGTGACGACCAGCGTGGTGGGCAGCCCGCGCAACTGGTCGAGCGAGGCCCGCAACGGGGAGGCGTACGCCTCGGCGCGTTGCGCGGGATCGGTGGTGTACGCGTCCCAGAACCACTTCATGGCGTCCCGCGTCAGGTAGTAGCCCTCGGCGAACTGCACATAGGACGGGGTGTCGAAAGAGGCGTCCGCCACCGGGTACAGCAGGACCTGCGCCTTGAGCCGGAGGCCGCCGCGCTCCTTGTTCATCAGCGCGAACACCGTCGACATGCAGCCGCCGACCGACTCGCCGGTGACCGCCACGCGCGAGGCGTCCAGGCCGTGTTCCGCGCCGTGGTCGCGGACCCAGAGGCCCACCGCGTAGTTCTGCTCCACCTGGGTCGGGTACTTCGCCTCCGGCGCCCGGTCGTAGACGGGGAAGACACCCGCCGCGTCCGCGCCGACGGCCAGCTCGCGGAAGAGGCGGTCGTGTGTCCGGTCGTCGCCGAACACCCACCCGGCGCCGTGGAGGTAGAACACCACCGGCAGCGGGCCGCGCGCGCCCTTGGGCCGGACGATCCGGGTGCGGACCGTGCCCCACTGACCGGCGTCCACGTCGACCCACTCCTCGTCGACGTCGGGGCGGGGCACGTCCGGGTCGCTCTGGAGGCCGAGCAGGATGTCCCGGCCCTGCTCGGGCGGCACCTCGTAGATCCGGGGGTGCGGGGCGGTCGCCTCGGCCAGCGCCTTCGCGGCGGGTTCGAGGTACGGGGTGGACGGCGGCGGAAGCTCGGTCATCTTCGCTCCAGGTCGCGAGCACACGTGTGCCCTGCCGTGCGGCGGCACCGGCCGCTGCGGGTGACGGTCGCCTCCCGGCGGGAGGCTCCGGCAAAAGCCCCCCGGTCCATCGTTGGCGCCCCGGCCGCGGTCCGCAACCGCCGCGGACACCCGCAGGTCAGCCGGGCGCGGGTGTGCGGGCGGCGGCCGGGCGGTCCAGCGCCGTACGCAGCACCGAGCGGAAGGCCGCCCACAGGGCGTCGGCCTCGGGGACCGGGACGGCCGCCGTGGCGTGCTCCAGCTCCAGGGCGAGGCCGCCGCCGGGTGTGTCGGTGACGCCGAGCCACACGTCGTACTCGGCGGTGCCGTTGCCGTGGACGCGCACGGAGCGCACCGGCGGGGCACACACCGGCGTGTCCTGCACGGCCAGGACGCAGTTGAACAGCGGGGTGCGGTGGGCCGCGCGCTCGGGCCGCAACAGGGACAGGAGGTGCGGCAGCGGCACCTTGGCCCGGTCGCGGACGAAGGTCACGGCGGGCGCCACCTGCTCGGTCGCGAACCGGGCGAAGGACGGCGCCGCGCCCG
This sequence comes from Streptomyces sp. PsTaAH-124, assembly GCF_000373685.1. Classification (NCBI taxonomy): domain Bacteria; kingdom Bacillati; phylum Actinomycetota; class Actinomycetes; order Kitasatosporales; family Streptomycetaceae; genus Streptomyces; species Streptomyces sp. PsTaAH-124. The sequence goes on from NZ_KB892168.1 coordinate 39,345, forward strand.
GACGCAGGGCCAGCGGCAGCGTGTTGACGAAGAAGCCGCACAGCCCGAGCGCCCCGAAGGTGTGCCGGGCCAGGAACGGGCTGCCCAGCACCACGGCCGGATCGCCGGTGTGCGCGTGCAGCGCGGTGGCGTACACGGCGGTGAAGAACTCGTAGCCGGTCAGCCCGAGCGCGCGGTGGGCCGAGCGGATCGCGGCGCGAGCCGCCGGGTCCGGCTCCCAGCGAAGGCGCCGGGCCGCGCGGTCGCCGCCGTCCGCCGCCGGTGCCGTCGCGCCGCCGAGGGAGGCGGGCGCCGTACCGGCCACGGACCCGGCCAGCTCCGCGGCCCGGCGGCCCGTCGCCGCCGAGCCCTCGGCGGCGGCCTGGGCGGCGTGCTCGCCGAGGAGACGGGCCTCGCGCGCGGCGCGCAGCCGGTCGCCGGGCGCGGCGGGCCCGGGGGCGGTGAGGAATCCGGCGAGGTCGTCGGCGAACGGCTGGAGCGAGAATCCGTCGAACACCAGGTGGTGGACCGCCATGACCAGCACCGACCGGCCGTCCGGGCGGGCGTGGGCGAAGCGCAGCAGCGGGCCGCGCGCCAGGTCGAAGCGGTGCGCGCCGAGCCGGGCGACGACCGCGTGGGCCTCGGCGGCGCCGCAGTGACCGATGTCCTCGAAGGGCAGGTCAGCGGCGGCGAGCGGCTCCTCGATCAGAGCTGTGCCGGTGAGCGGATCCGCGACGCGCATCCGCAGCGCGGGCTGCACGGCGAGAACGGCGGCCAGGGCCTCGGCGATACGGGGTGTGCCGATCGCGGGGTCGAGACCGATGGTGACGACGATGTTGTGGAGCTGCCGGGGACCGAGCCGGTGGGTGACCCACAGCCCCTTCTGGGAGGCGGTCAGCGGCAGCGCGGGGGCGGCCGGTTCCGCCCAGGGCTCCGCCCACGCGTCCTCGGACCAGATGCTCATGCCGCGCCGCCCGGGACGGGCACGGACCCGGTGTCCAGCAGGTCGGCGAGCCATCGCCGCAGGTCCCGCAGGGTGCTGCCGCGGCTGATCCGGGCGAAGTCGATCTCCACCTCGGGGCCGAGGGGCAGCGCGGCGACGATACGGACCACCTGGCGGGACTCGATGCCGAGGTCGACCAGGGTGCGGTCGTCGTCGGCGGTGCCGAGGGGGCGGCCCAACTGCCGTGCGAGAAGGTCGTCGAGGACGCGGACGGGCGGGGCGGGGTCCATCGGTGTGGTTCCTTTCTGCGGGGCGCGGCTCGGCGCGCGCACAGCGGGACTCGGCAGGTGTCGGCGGGGCTCAGCGGGCGGCGGCGACGGGCACCGGTGCCGCGGTCCGCCCGTCCGGGGCGGTGAGCAGGTCGAGCAGCAGGCGGCGGTCGGTCTTGCCGTTGGCGTTCAGCGGCATCCGTTCGAGTTCCGTGACGGACCCGGGGCACATGTAGGACGGCAGCGACCCGGCGGCCAGCTCGCTCAGCGCGGGGCCGAGCCCGGGATCGCCGGTGTACGCGGCGAGCAGGGTGCCGCCGCCCTCCGGGGCGAGCACCACCACGGCCTCCGTGACCCCCGGGCAGGTGCGCAGCACCGCCTCGACCTCACCGAGTTCCACACGGAAGCCGCGCACCTTGACCTGGTGGTCGAGCCGCCCTAGGTGCACCAGGACGCCGCCCTCGCGGCGCACCCGGTCCCCGGTGCGGTACCACAGGTCCGGGCCCGGCGGCCCGGCCGGGAGCGCGGTGTCCCCGCGCGGCGGGCCGGGTACGCGGGCGAACCGGCCGCGGTCGTCGGCCGGGTCGAGATAGCCGCCGAAGCGCTGCGGGCCGCGCAGCAGCAGTTCCCCCTCGTCGCAGGGGGAGCCGTCGCCGTCGACGACCAGATGGTCGAGGCCCGGGTGGACCGTTCCGACGGGCACGGTGCCGTTGCGGGTGTGCGGCCAGTGCGCCGGGTCGGCGGGCAGCCGGTACGCGGCGCAGGCGACGGTCACCTCCGTGGGCCCGTACAGGTTGCTGAGGGTGCTGTGCGGGGCGGCCCGCGCCCAGCACTCGGCCTGCGCGAGGGTGAGCTGCTCGCCCGCGAAGAAGCTGTGCCGCAGGGTGGGCATGCAGCCGGGGCGCAGGGCGCGGGTGCGCCGGGCCAGGGTGATCAGCGAGGGCACGGAGAACCAGTGCGTCAGGCGGCCCTCCTCGACATAGCGCACCGGGTTCAGCGCGAAGGCGTCCGGCGGGGGCAGGACGAGCGTCGCCCCGGCGGCCCAGGTGGCGAAGAGGTCGTCCACCGAGAGGTCGAAGGTCAGGTCGAAGGTGTGCGAGACCCGCGCCCCCGGCCCCAGGTCCCGGGTGCGCAGGGTGTGCGCGAGGTACGCGACGGCCTGGGCGTTGCGGATGGGGACACCCTTGGGCTCCCCGGTGGAGCCCGAGGTGAACAGCAGATAGGCGACCGCGTCGGCGTCGTCCGGCAGCGGCGGCAGATCCGGGGCCTGCCCGGTGCCGCCCGCGACGGGCGGCGGGGCGGGCGGCCCCTGCGGTGCGGCGGTCAGACGCAGGACCGGCACACCGGGTCCGGGGACGGGCCCGTGTGTGTCGGTGACGACCAGGTCCGGGGCCGCGGCGGCGAGGATGCGGGCGGTGCGGCGGGCGGGGTGGCCGGGGTGGAGCGGGACGACCCGGGCGCCCAGCCGCAGGGCCCCCAGATAGGCGGCGAAGGCGTCGAGGCCGGACGCGGCGTGCAGGGCGACGGTGGCGGGCGGCGCTCCGGTCACACGCAGCACGCGCCGTGCGAACTCCTCGGCGAGGAGCCGCAGTTCGTCGTAGCGGACACCGCGCTCGCCCAGGTCGACGGCGGTCAGGGCGCCGTGGCGGCGGCTGCTCGCGTCGAACCAGGCGTAGAGCGTCGCGGGCGGCGGCAGAGGCGTCAGGTGTGACTGGGGTGTCAGGGGCTCGTCCGGGGCAGCTGTCATGGGTTCTTCCTCGGGCCGTACGGTGCCGTGTAGGCGCAGGTCAGGGGGATCCGGGAGGTGTCGTACGGGGCCTGCCAGCGCACTCCCCGCCAGGTGCCGGAGCGCTGGCCGACCGTCACCGGCACGGTCCAGGGCGCCCCGGCCAGACCGGTGCCGAGGGCCTTGACGCAGGCCTCCTGCGCGGTCCACAGCCAGGCGAACGCCGTCTCCTGCTCCCGGCGGGGCAGCGCGGACAGCCGGGCGGCGTCCTCGTCGCCGCAGCAGCGGCGCACCAGCCGCGGCGACAGCGGGCCCGGGACCTCGATGTCGACGCCCACCTCCCGGCCGAGGCCGACGGCGGCGGCGGCCCAGCCGCCCGAGTGGGACAGGCTGACACCGGTGCCGGAATGCTCCGGCAGATGCGGCCGGCCGCTGTCGCGGGCCGCGATCACCGCGCCGGACAGCCCGGGGGCCAGCGCGGCGAGCAGGGCCCGCAGCAGACTGCGCGCCGCGACGAACTCGACGGCCCGGCCGGGCTCCAGCGCACGGGCGGCGGCCCGGTCGGCGGGGTGGGCGGGCAGAGTGCGCAGGATCCGTGCGCAGGGAGCCGCCGCGTAGTGCACGCCCGGGGCGACGCCGTGGTGCGGGAAGCCCTTCACCGCCCGCCTCCCGCCGCCCCCGCCGGTGCGGTGAGGTGGCGCAGGGCGAGGTCGCGCAGGGTGCCCGCGTCGCGGAGGGTGTCGGCGGTGAGGTCACCGGCGGGCACCTCGATGCCGAGGGCGCTCTCGACGTGCTCCAGGATGTCCACCATCCGGAAGGAGTTGAACCCGGGGACGGAGCTGAACGGCCGCCCGTCGGCCGGTTCGCCGGGCGGCAGCCGCAGCACGGCGGCCAGGGCCTCCCGTACGGCCCGCTCGGCGCGCTCGGCGGGTCCCTCGGCCCCCTGTCCGGCGGGCGGCCGCCCCTCCCGTGTGCCGGGCCCGTCCTGCGCGGGGCGCGCGGGTGCGGCGCCGGCGGCCGGGTCCGTCAGCAGCAGCGCCGTGAACTCCTCGAACAGGCCCGGGGGTTCGCCCTTGCCGCGGGCCGTGCGGCGGGCGGCGAGATAGACGCGTTCGGACAACCGCCGCCACCGCTCGGCGAGTCCGGCGGCCTCCGCGCTCCCGGTGCGCAGGGCGTACAGCCGCCAGGCCCGCACGCCCAGCCACACCTCCAGGTTGAGCCGGTCATGGGCGGCGGCGCGGTCGGGGTGGTCGCGGTAGGCGCCGACGTAACGGAGCACGGCCGCCGGGCCGGTGGGCTCCTCGGCGGTGCCGGTGGGCCCGGCCTCCGGCGGGACCGGCTCCAGGGTGTACAGGGCGGCGTCCGCCCCGGCGAGCAGGGCGGCCAGCCGTGGCAGCGGAAGCGTCCAGGCACCGGGGCGCGCGCCGCCCCACGGGGTGTCGTTGAGGTAGGCGTCGTGCACGACGGCCCGCCCGGCGCCGTACTCCACGACGAACGAGTGCTCCATGTGCCGCTGCCCGTGGTACGGCACCCAGGGCAGGTGGTAGGCGTCCGCGACGGCGTAGTACGGGCCGGGGCCGGGCGGCAGCCCGCTGCCGGGGCGCACCCGGTGGAGGCGGCTCACCCGCAGGCCGAGCAGGCGGCGGGCCTCGGCGAGCCGGTCCGCCGCGCTCGCCTCGACGGTGGGCAGCGGCGCCGCGGGCCGGGGCCGGAGCGCGGGCCGGACGCCGAGCCGCAGATGGGTGCCCCGGCCGTGGTGGTGGTCGGCGAGCAGGGCGAGCCCGGTCTGGAGGCAGTCCAGCGCCGCGGCGGACGCCTCGGGCAGCGGCCCGCCGCGGAGCGTCCCGCCGTGCGGCGGCACCGGCCGCATCCCGTACGGGCCCGGGTCAGACGTCATGGGAGGCCCCCGCCCACGTCCCGGCGCCCACCGGCTCCCCGGCCGGGCCGCGCGGCGCCCGTGCCCGGCGGGCGAAGCCGACGACCTCGGCCGCCATCAGGTGCAGCCGGTCCCGCAGTCCGGGATCCACGAGCGCGCCGTCCGCGTCGAACGCGCCCTCGGCCGTGTTCACCGCGACCCCGAGCGGGGTGGGCCAGCCGCGCAGCGCGTGGACGACGTCCCGCAGGGCGCCCAGTGTCGTCATGGCGCCCTGCCAGCCCTGCCCGACCGCGACGCAGCCGACCGCCCGCCCGGACAGATACGGCCGCGGCTCGTCGCGCAGCTCCTCCAGGTAGTCCAGAGCGTTCTTCACCAGTCCGGAGAGCGAGCCGTGGTAGGCCGGGCTGGCGAGCACGACTCCGTCGGCCTCCGCGACCTCGGACAGCAGCCGGAAGACGCCGGGCGGGCGGATGCGCGCGGTCGGGTCGAACAGCGGCACGGCCAGGTCCGCGCCGGCGATCAGCCGGGTGTCGGCGCCCAGCCGCCGTGCCTCCTCCAGCACACAGCGCAGGGCCTGTTCGGCGGAGGAACCGGGCCGGGGCGAGCCGCCGAGCCCGACGATCCTCGGCCGGTGCTGCGGGAACGTCATCGCTTCTCCTCGTGGTCGTGGCCGGTCCGTTCCGAGGGCAGCGGAGCCACCCGGACCCGGTCGTCCAGGACGGCGCCGATGGCCTGGACGCCCGCGCTCAGCGCGCGGACGCCGGTGAAGCAGGGCACGCCCCGACGGGCGGCGGCGGACCGCACCGCGGCGGCCTCCGCCGGGTCGTCCGCCGGGCCGGGGACACTGAGCACCAGGTCGAGGAGGCCCGCGCGCAGCAGCCGTACAGCGGGGAAGTCCCCGGGCGCGGCGGCGGTCTTGGACCGGGCTTCGGGCAGTGCTTCGGGCAGGGGCGTGACGGGCACCCCCGCGCGGCGCAGCGCGCCGAACGTGTCGCCGTCGGCGAGGAGTTCGAAGCCGTAGGAGGCGAGTCTGCGGGCGGGCAGGATCAGGGGGCGCAGGTCCTGTCCGGCGCCGGACAGACAGGCCCGGCCCTTGGTGGGCAGCGAACCGTGGCGGCCGATGAGGTACTTGGCGTACGCGGCGCCGAAGTCCGGCCCGGCCGCCGCCGCGCCGCCGGGTGTGCCGTCGGGCGGCTCGCCGTCGCCGCCCGCGCGCAGGAACACCCGCGTGGCGGTGTCCGGGCGGATCCGGGAGCCCTCCGCGGGCAGCAGCCCCTCGGCGCGCAGCTCCGCCAGGGTGGCCCCCAGGGCGATCCGGGCCGCCGCCCGCGCCAGCGGCACGCGGGCGGCCACGGCGGTGAACGGCGCGGTGTGCGCGGTGCCGGGGACGGCCTCCCTGACGTACAGCGCGTCGCCCGCCGCCGCGAAGCGGACACTCAGCGCGCCGCGCACCGCCAGCGTCCGGGCGGCCCGCGCGGTCGCCTCGGCCAGCCGGGCGGTACCGCTCGCCCCGAGGGAGACCGGCGGCAGGGCGCACACGGGGGTGCCGCCGTGGTCGTCGTCCAGGTACTCCAGTACGCCCGCCACGGCCAGCTCCCGGCCGTCGTACAGGGCGTCCACGCGCAGTTCGACGCAGGCCCGCAGGGCGGGGGCGACGAGGACCGGACCGTCGTCGGCACGCCGGTGCCACAGCTCGGTGAGGGCGGCCGGGCCGGTGACGGTGTGCGCGGTGCCGGCGGGGCCGTGCGGACGGGTCACGGCGACGGGATAGCCGGTGGCGTCGGCGGCGGCCAGGGCCTCGGGCAGGGACGCGGCGGCCCGCCGGGGCGCGGTGCGCAGCCCGGCACCGGCCAGGGCCCGGCCGAGCGCGTCCGGGTCGGCGGCCGTGCGGACCGCACCGGCCGGGAGATCGCTCAACGGGGCTCCGGCGTCCGCGAGTCCGGGCGCCAGGGCGGCCGTGGCGGGTCCGCCGAACTGGCCGAGGACCGCGGCGACGGTGCCCGAGCGGCGCTCCTCGGCCACGGCCTCCAGCACCGTCCGCACGGTCAGCGGCGCCGGGCGGCAGCGGGCGAAGGCGTCGGCGGTGGCCGCCGCCGTGCGCGGGTCGGCGGCGAGGAGCACCGGCGTCCACCCGGCCGCGCGCAGCGCGAGGGCGGCCTCCCGGCAGGAGTGGTCGGCGTCCGCGCCGCTCCGCACGGCCGGGCCCAGCACCAGCACGGTGCCGCGGCCGGGGCCCGCGCCGGGCGCCGCCGGTCCGAAGGCGCCGCCCGGTGCGGGCAGTTCGCGCGGGCGCCGGGCGCGGCCCTGGGCGGTCCGGTCCGGGTCCGCGCCGATGAACTCGACGTCGTACTTCTCGGGCACCCCGGCCGAACGCAGGATTGCCAGCACGGTGTGCGCGGCGGGCCCGCCCAGCTCGGCGAGGACCGCGTCCGGCCGTTCGCGGGCGACGACCCGCTCCACGACGTGCGGGGTGAGCGGTTCGGCGTAGACGGCGTCGGCGGCGTCGGCTCCGGTGAGCACCGCCGGGTGGGAGCCCAGCAGGACGGTGCGCAGCCCGAGCCGGGTCAGGTTCCGGCAGGCCCGTACCGCGTCGGCCGCGAGGTCCGCCCCGTCGCCCGCGAGGACGAGGACGGACCTGGGGTCAGCGCGCCGGGGCATAGGAGTGGTCCACGTGCGGGGCGATGATCCGGTGGAAGCGTTCCTCGTCCACGTTGCCTCCCGACAGCACGACGCCGACGCGCAGGCCGGCCGGGTCCGGGCGCCGGGCGCGGACCGCGGCCAGCGCGCAGGCACCGCTCGGTTCCACGACCAGCCGGCCGTGCCGCCACAACTCGCCCATGGCGGCGGCGATCTCGCTGTCGTCGACGGTGACGACCGAGTCCAGGAGCCGCCGGTTGACCTCGAAGGTGAACCGGCCGGGCGTCCGGTGGCGCAGTCCGTCGGCCAGGGTGTCCGGGGTGCGTACGGACACCCGGTGTCCGGCACGCAGCGACCGCGCGGTGTCGTCGCCGCCGCGCGGCTCGACGCCGATGACCTCGATGCCCGGGTAGAGCGCCTTGGCCACGGTGGCGCAGCCCGCCGCCAGTCCGCCGCCGCCCACCGGCAGCACGAGCCGGTCCAGCGGGCCGGTCGTGGCGAACAGCTCCAGGGCGAGCGTGCCGTGCCCCGCGGCCACCACCGGATCGTCGGAGGACGGCAGGACGCTCATCCCCTCCTCGGCGGCGATGCCCGCGGTCAGCGCGTCGCGGTCGTCGTGCACCGGGTCGTACAGCACGACACGGGCGCCCTCGCGGCGCACCGCGTCGAGCTTCGCCGCCGGGGCGTCGGCGGGCAGCACCAGGACGGCGGGTACGGCCAGGCCGCGGGCGAGGGTCGCCACGGCCCGGCCGTGGTTGCCGGAGGACGCCGCGACGACGCCCCGGCGCAGCGCGCCGGGCGGCAGCGACAGCAGCTTGTTCAGCGCTCCGCGGATCTTGAACGCGCCGGTGATCTGGTGGAGTTCGGCCTTCAGGAAGAGCTGGGCGCCGAGTTCCGTGTCGAACTCGGGCAGTGTGAGCACCGGGGTGCGCACCACACGGCCGCGGATCCGTTCCGCGGCCCGGTACACCTCATTGATCTGCATGGTCGTGTCCCTGGGGAGTCAGGCGGCCGGGCGAGGCGCGGTCCGCGGCGGCGGCGCGGACGGGGGTCTCCCAGACCGGTTCGGGTCCGCGCAGCAGCAGCCGGGGCAGGGCACCGGCGACGGCGACCACGGCGGCCACCGCCCACCAGGCCCAGACGTGGTGCAGCAGGGCGGTGCCGAGCAGGACGGGCCCGATCAGGTCCTGGCCCACCCGCCCGAGGTTGTAGAAGGTGAGGTAACGGCCGCGTGCCTGCGGCGGGGAGAGGGAGAAGGACAGCGGGGTGCTGGCGATGTGCAGGCACTCGCCCGCCGAGTGGGCCACGATCGCCAGGAGCAGCAGCGCGGTGGCCGCCAGCGCGCCGGTGACCGCCCCGGAGGCCGCGTACACCAGACAGGCCACACCGATCGCGGCACCGCTGAGCGCGGACGCCCCGGCGGCGGCGTGATAGCTGGAGAAGCGGCGGTTGACCGGGATCTGCGCCAGCATGGCCAGCACCCCGTTGACGGCGAGCAGGGCGGTCAGCGCCCAGCGGGGCGCGTCGGTACGGGTGGTGATCCACAGCGGGAGCACCAGCGTCAGCACCGTGTTGTGGGTCAGGAGCGCCGCGTTGACGGCCGTGATCAGCAGATAGGCGGGGCTGCGCAGCGGTGAGCGCACCCCGCTCGCGGGAGGCCGCCGGGGGGCGCCGCGCCCGGTGCCGGTGGCCGCGTCGGCGCTCGCCCGCATCCGTACGAGCAGGGCCGCGGCGGCGACGAAGGAGCCCGCGTTGGCCAGGACGCACGCCTGGTACAGCGACGGCGAGTCCAGCATGACCGGCACCGTCGCGGCCATCGAGCCCAGCACGATCGCCGCGTTGCGCAGGGAGAACACCGTGCCGAGGATGGTCGCCCGGTCCTTCTCGCCGAACAGGGCCGCCATCAGGCTCTGGTTGATGGCCGGGCTCGCCCGGTCGGCCGTGGAGACCAGACAGGTGAGCAGCACGAACGCCCAGTACGGCTTGGCCAGCAGATACATGCTGTAACCGGCGGCCCGCACCAGGAAGAGCAGCATCAGCGCCCGGTGGGCGCCCAGCCGGTCGGCCAGCCGCCCGATCTGCGGGCTGATGAGCAGGGCGCAGACGCTGCCCGCCGAGATGCCGAGGCCCACCGAGGTCACCGAGAAGTGCCGCACCAGGGTGAAGAACAGGATGGACGTGGCGCTGTACAGGCCCGTCCCGAAGGAGTCGACACCGGCGGTCAGCAGCAGCAGCCGGGTCTCGCGCCGGCCCAGCATCAGAGTGTCCGCCAGGGCGCGCAGCCGTGCGGCCACGCGCGTGGGGGGCGGTCGGTTCGGCACGGTGGGCTCTCCTTGGCGGTGGGGATCGGGGCGGGTCAGCCGTGCCGGGCGGCGAGGGTGCACAGCGGGGCGATCCCGGCGAGGATGCCCTCGGCCGGCAGGCCGAAGTCGATCAGGCAGGCCACCTCGTCGACGCCGGTGGCGGTGAGCCGTTCGACCATGGCGGCGCAGCTGTCGGGGGAGCCGATCAGGGAGCCCTGGTGCAGATAGCGCTCGTAGGTGACGTCGAGGAGTTCCTCGATCAGGTCGTCGGGGATGTCCTCGTCGGGCAGCGACAGACCGCCGCTGATGGTGCCGCCGCCGCCCGCCGCCTGCCGTTCCAGGCCGACGGCGGAGCGCAGGTACTCGCGGAAGGGGGTGCGGGAGCGGGCGACCGCCGTCCCCGCGTCCTCGTCCAGATGGGTGTGGAGCATCAGCGAGACGACGCCGTCCTCGGCCCGGTGGCCGTGCTCGGCACGGGCCTTGCGGTAGACGTCGATCTTCTCGGCGAGCTGGTCCAGGTCCTGCCCGATGAGGTGGGTGAGCACATTGACGCCGAGGGCGCCCGCGTCGGCGAAGGTCCGTACGCTGCCCGACGAGGTCAGCCACACCGGCAGTTCCGGCTGCACGGGCCGCGGGTGCAGCCGGACCGCGGTGGGCCGCCCCGCGCCGTTGGGCAGCTCGACGGCGGCCCCGCGCCACAACGACCGTACGGTGTCGAGCTGTTCGAGCATGACGGCACGCCGGTCGGCGTAGGAGTCCGGGCCGAGGACGAAGTCGTTGGTGTTCCAGCCCGCGCCGAAGGAGACGGCGGCCCGCCCGCCGGACAGGTTGTCGACCACGGACCAGTCCTCGGCGATCCGCACGGTGTGGTGCAGCGGAGAGATGAGGCTGCCCGCCCGCAGCTGCATCCGGCTGGTCACCGTGGCCAGCGCGGCGCTGGTGAGCGCCGGGTTGGGGAACACTCCGCCGAACGTGTCGAAGTGCCGTTCCGGGGTCCACACGGCGGCGAGCCCGCCGTCGTCGGCGAGCCGGGCGGCGTCCAGCATCGTGCGGTAGGTCTCGTGGGCGTCGCCCGTGGCGGAGGCGAAGAACATGATGCCGAAACGCATGGTCACTCCAGTTCCCGGGCCCGGCGACGGCCGGCCCGCGGCCAGGTCGTCAGGCCCGTGCGGGGGCCTTGTGTGCGGTGCACGCGAAGACGTGCCCGTAGGACGGCAGTCCCCGCGGCAGCGCCCCGCGCTCCAGGGCCGCAGCCCCGGCGGCGATCTGTTCGTCGCCGCCCGGTTCCGGCAGCGGCCAGGCGATGCCCAGCACGTTGCGGCCGCGGCGCAGCAGCCCGGCGGGCACGGTGAGCGTGCTCTTCGTCCACGCGGTGCCGAGCCGCTGCTCGGCGCAGGGCCTGCCGTTGACGGTGAGGGTGACGGCGGCCTCGCCGGTACGGGGCCGGGGCAGCCGCCAGGTGAGGGTGAGCGCGGTGTCCGCCGGGTCGTCGACGACGAGATGGAACTCGCTGGTCAGATCGCGGGCCAGGAGGTAGGCGGCGCCGCTGCCGACGCCCGCGCCCAGGCGTTCGCCGAAGGTGGCGGCCTGCGCCTGGTCGGCCAGCAGGTCCACGGTGTCGTCGGCCTGCTCGGCGATCAGCAGCTTCTCGTAGCGCTCCCGTACGTCCGAGCCCGCCGCGGCCAGCACGTCCACCATGGTCTCGCGCAGCGTGTGGTCGGCGAGCTTGCCGGTCAGCCGGGTGTCGCCGGCCACCAGATAGCGGGCGAACTGCGGGAGCACGGCGGAGCGTTCGTAGCTGGCGCACATCCAGTGCGGCGCGGTGCGGGTCTGGTAGTCGAGGTAGTCCTCGATGCGCGCCGCCACCCCGGGATCGAGCTCCAGTGCCCGCTCCAGGTGGTGGCGCAGCAGCTCGGCGGGCTGGCCGTAGTGGGCGTTGTGCACCGCGGCCAGCAGATGGGCGGCCGCGGCCTGCGCGGGGGTGGGTCCGCTCGCCGTGGCCGCCAGGGCGGCGGGGTCGGCCGCCGTGCCGCCGGGCGGGGCCGCGGTGACGGCGGCAGCGGCGGCTGCCGCCAGCGCGAGCCCTTCGAAGGAGAGGTGGCAGTAGTCGAGGTGGAAGCGGCGGCCGGGCAGAGCGCCGCCGGCCGCGTCCCGGAACAGCCGGGGCAGGTCGACGAGGCGGAAGCCGTGCTCCCGGGCCTTGCGGCGCATCTCGTCCTGGACGACGGCGAGGATCCGCGGCGAGTGCACCGTGAACAGGCCGACGGCGGCGTCCTTCGCCGTCACCAGGGCCTGTTCGCGCAGCGCCTGGTCACCGCACGCGGCGGCGGCGCGGGCCAGCAGCCGGGCGCTCACCGGGCTGGTGCCGCCGTCGAGTCCGGTCAGCTCGCGGGCCAGGTCCAGCGCCTCCCGGTCGCGCCCGGCCCGCAGCGCGTCGGCGGTTCGGGCCCGCAGCCGCAGCCAGCGCGGCCCGGCGTCGCCGGGCAGGACCGGACACACCAGGGAGCGTTCGTCCGCCCAGTCGGCGAGGTTGAACTCGGGCACGACCAGTGTCACCGCGGCGCCGCACCCGGCGGCGGTGGCCGCGAGCAGGTCGAGGAAGCGGCCCGAGCGCTCCACCACGAACTCCTGGAAGAGCCGCCCGGCGGCCGGGTAGCCGCCCGCGCGCAGCGCCTCGGCGAGCCGCTGCCCCTGGTGCGGGGTCAGGTCGATGTTGTTCCAGTTGTTGCCCGCGTACACCACCAGGGCGTCGGGCCGCAGCCCGGCGGCCTGTGCGAGGACCCGCTCCAGGTCGCCGAAGTTCGCGTTGGTGCGCGCCAGGTCCAGCACGTCCACGTCGCCGAGGCCGGTGCCGTGGGCGAGCAGGTCGCCCAGGACGCTCGCGAAGCTGAACGCCGGGTCGTAGAAGTAGCCGCGGGCGGCGGACTCGCCGAGGACCACGGTCCGGCCCCGGCCGGGCGTCAGCGGCAGCCGGTCCAGGTCCGCCCAGTACCGCCACTGGTCGCGCAGGGCCGGATCGCGGACGTACTCCTGCCCCGAGCGGCGCCACACGCCGACCGCGTCGGGGTCGGCCGGGGCGGCGGGGGCGGGCGGCCCGGCCGTGTCCGGTGTGCCGAGTTTCTGGAGCAGGGCCAGGGCCAGGGTGCCGTTCTCGTCCGACAGCAGTTCGCTCAGGCGCCGCGTGTAGAGGGGATTCAGATCGTGCGTGCTCATGAGGCCGCCTTCGCCTAGAGGAGGGTGTAGACGGAGTCGCTGACCACCGAGGCGCGCGGCGGGCGGGTTCCTTCGAACCAGGTGCGCCAGGCGGCGGGCAGGTTATCCCGGTCGATCACGAAGTCCTCGAGCACCAGGCAGTCGATGGCCGAGCGCAGGAAGCACAGCAGCGCGTCCTGCGGGGTGCACACGATCGGCTCGCCGCGCAGGTTGAACGAGGTGTTCAGGACGATGGGGCAGTCGGTGCGCGCCTCGAACGCCTTGATCAGGCGGTAGAAGCGGCCGTTGTCGGCCGCGGTGACGGTCTGCACCCGTGCCGAGCGGTCCACGTGGGTGATGGCCGGCAGGTCCAGCGGCGAGATCACCTCGCACGTCTCCAGCATGAACGGCGAGGGATGGTCGAGCCGGAAGTGCTCGGCCGCCTTCTCGGCGAGCACGGCGGGCGCGAACGGCCGGAACGCCTCCCGCATCTTGACGGAGGCGTTGATGCGGTCGCGCATGTCGGCGCCGCGCGGGTCGGCGAGGATGGACCGGCCGCCCAGCGCCCGCGGCCCGAACTCCATCCGGCCGTGGTACCAGCCGACGACCTTGCCCTCGGCGAGCCGCCCGGCGACCGCGTCGAGCAGTTCGGGCTCCCGGCCGCGGAAGTCCAGGAAGCCGCGCGGACCGGCCGCCTCCACGGTCCTGGCCACCTCGGCGGCCGGGACGGGCGGGCCGAGCAGCGCCGAACGCATCCGGGCCGGGGCGATCCGGCTGCCGGTGATCCGCTGGTGGGCCACCGCCGCGGCGCCCAGGCTGCCCCCGGCGTCCCCGGCGGCGGGCTGCACGAACACCTCCTTGAACGGCCCCTCCTCGACGACCCGGCGGGTGGCCACCACGTTCAGCGCGACACCGCCGGCCATGCACAGCCGGTCGGAGGGCACCAGGCGCCGGGCGCGGGCGGCCAGCGCGAGCAGGGTCTCCTCGGTGACCAGCTGGAGGCTGCGGGCCAGGTCGCAGTGGATCTGCCCGATCTCCGACTCCGGTTCCCTGGGCGGCACCCGGAGCAGTTCGGTGAGCCGTTCGGTGCCCATGCCGTCGGGGTCGCGGAAGTCGAAGTAGGACAGGTCCAGGGTGAAGGTGCCCTCGTCGGTGATGGTGATCAGTTGCCGCACCCGGTCGGCGAACCGGGGCTCGCCGTAGGGCGCGAGGCCCATGACCTTGTACTCGCCCTCGTTGACCTCGAACCCGAGGTGCCCGGTGATCGTCGAGTACAGCAGGCCCAGGGAGTGCGGGAAGCGGACCTCGTCGACCAGGTCGAGCCGGTCGCCGTCGCCCCGGCCCCAGGTGGTGGTCGCCCACTCGCCGACGGCGTCGACGGTCAGCACGGCCGCGTCGGGGAAACCGGAGTAGTAGTAGGCGCTGGCCGCGTGCGAGAGGTGGTGCTCGACGATCTCCAGCCGGCCGTCGAAACCGAGCACCTCGCGCACGTCCCGGCGCGGCCGGTCCGCGTCGAGGCGGAACAGCGCATCGGGCCGGGTGTCGGGCACCTTCGGCAGCCCCATCCACAGCTGCCGGTCCAGCTTCTTGACCGGGTCCTCGTAGTAGGCCACGCAGTCGACGTCGGCGAGGGTCAGCCCCGCCTCGTCCAGGCAGTGCCGCAGCGCCCGGTGCGGTAGGCCCGGGTCCTGCTTGACGCGGGTGTAGCGCTCCTCGTGCGCCGCGTTGACCAGCTCCCCGCCCACCAGCACGGCGACCGCCGAGTCGTGGAAGTGCGCCGATATCCCGACGACGACCGGCCCGTCCGCGCGGGCGGCCATCACCGGCCCCGCCGCGGCAGGTCGTACTCGTCGAGCAGCAGGTTGAACGTGATGACAGTCATCAGCAGGTCTTTCTCGAAGGGGACGTTGATCCGGAACCCGGGCCGGGAGTACTCCTCGACGAGCCGGGCGACGGCGCCCGGGTCGAAGTAGCCGTCCGCCTTGATCCGTACGGGATCGAGCAGCGACTCGACGAGTTCGTCCTGCTGCCGCAGGAGGTAGGGGCTGCCGGGCGCGGTGAAGCCGAACTTCTCGCGGTCCACGATCGATGCCGGGATCCAGTCCCGCGCGACCTGTTTGAGCAGGTACTTCTCCTCCAGGCCGCGCACCTTCAGATCCGGCGGCACGCTCGCCACGAACTCCACCAGCTCCCGGTCCAGGAACGGGTGCCTGCTCTCCACGGAGTTGGCGAACGCCATCCGGTCGCCGTGGTCGCCCAGCAGATGGTCGGCCAGGCGCACCTTCAGGTCGATGTAGGAACGGCGGTGCAGCGGGTGCAGCCCCGCCAGGCGCTCCCGGTCGAGCAGCGGATGCTCCAGGCAGTCGATGTCCGGGACGTCCTCCAGCAGGCCGTCCGCGTACAGGGCGCGCTTGGTGGCGCGGAAGGCGACGTCGTCGCCCTCGTAGAAGAAGTTCTCGTCGCCCCACACCCGCGCGCGCAGTTCGGCCTCGCGCAGCTCGTCCGGGCCGAAACCGGTCACCTGGCCGCCGCGCACCTGGTCGAAGCGGTAGCCGATGTAGCCGCCGAAGAACTCGTCGGCGCCCTGCCCGGTCAGCACCACCTTGACGCCGTTGTCGTGCACGGTCTCCGACAGCGCCATGGCGGCGGCGTCGAAGGACTCCTTCAGGGGGCACTCGGTGTGCCGGATCACCTGTCTGAGCCGCTCGCTGATCTCGTCGCCGTGGATGAACCGCTCGTGGTGCTCGGTGCGCAGGGCGCGGCTCATCGTGCGCTGGTGGTCGGCCTCGGACAGCTCGCGCTCCGGGAACGCCGCCGAGAACGAGGGGATGTCCGCCTCCGGCATCAGCCGCCGCATGATCGCGCCGACCAGCGAGGAGTCGAGCCCGCCGCTCAGATAGAGGCCCACGCCCACATCGGACAGCAGGCGCTTCTCCACGGACCGGACGAGGAGTTCCTCCAGGCGCTCGGCGTAGTACCGCTCGCTGTGCCGCTCCACGGGCTCGTCGGCGCGCGGGTAGACGAGGTCCCAGTACTTCTCCTCGCGCGGCTGCTCGCCCAGCCGGCACAGCACCGTGGTGCCCGGCGGCACACTGCGCACACCCCGGAACATGGTGCGCGGGCTGACCAGTCCGGGCAGGGTCAGCACCTGGTCCAGGCCCACCGGGTCGACCTCGCGCTCCACCGCCGGGTGCTGGAGGATCGCCTTGATCTCGGAGGCGAAGACGAGGGTGTCGCCGGTGCTGGTGTAGAAGAGCGGGGTGACCCCGAAGTGGTCCCGGGCGCCCAGGAAGAGGCGCTCGCGCCGGTCGTAGAGCACCAGCGCGAACTGCCCGTCCAGCCGGCGGACGAAGTCGCTGCCGTACTCCTCGTACAGATGCGGCACGACCTCGGTGTCGCAACCGGTCTTGAAGACATGGCCCCGCGCCGTCAACTGCCGCCGCAGGTCCCGGTGGTTGTAGATCTCCCCGGTGGTCATGGCGACCACGCGGCCGTCCTCGCTGTACATCGGCTGCTGCCCGCCGGCCGGGTCGTTGATGGCGAGCCGGGCGAAACCGAAGGCGACGTGCTCCTCCACATGGGAGCCGAAGAAATCAGGGCCGCGATGCTGGATCGCGTTCTGCATGGACCTGAGCTCGGGGGCCTCGGCGGGAATCGCCTTCGTGCTGATGAAACCGCATAGTCCGCACATTGAAATAGACCGTTCCCCAGTGTCGAAGACGCGAGTGCACACGGCCGCGCCGACTGTGAAGCGGCATGGATCGGCCCATCGGAACGCACTCGGGGACCAGGGAAACGTAGCACCGACACGGCCCGCGGGCAGGGCCTGTCGAGCACTTCTCCAACGCCGCTCCAGCCGCCGCCCGGCCCTCGGGCCCTGGCGGGAGCGGCGCAAGCGGCCCGATCGGGACGTGCTGAAGGATTGCTGGAGCACACGGCGTACGGCATTGACCGCCCGCCGCGCCCGCACCTTGTATGAGAACTCATGAGCCCGATTCCACAAGCTCCTTCGACGCACCTCCTGGAATTCCGTCCAGTTCGTCAAGAGCGGCGGAAGGCGGTCACTTTCCATGGGTGACCGCTTGTCGGAATCGTCCCCGATAACCATGGAATTCGACGCGGACACCGACGAGGACGGCTCGCTGCGCCTGCTGAGCGGGCTGGCCGCCCGTGCCGCGGCCCGCTGGCCCGGCCGCACCGCCGTCGTCGGTTCCGGACGCGCCGTCACCTTCGCCGCGCTGCGGGACGCCGCCGACGCGGCCGCGCACGCCCTGCGGCGGGCCGGGATCACCCGCGGCGACCGGGTCGTCGTCGCCTGCGAGGACGCGGCGAGCACCCTCGCGCTGCTGCTCGCCACGGCCGCCCTCGGCGCCGTGCACATCCCCGCCGACCCGCATCTGCCCGGCTACGCCGCCGCGCACCTGCTCACCGACGCCGCACCCGCCTGCGTGGTCGCCGACGGGTCGGCGCCGCTCGCGGCCGCCGCCCGCGACCGGCACACACCGGTACGCGATCTGCGCCCCTTCGACCTGCCCGGAGACCCGGGTGGCCCGTCGCGGCCACACCCCGGGCCCGGCGCGCCCATCCCGTCCGACCCGGTGAGCATCCTGTACACCTCCGGGTCCACGGGACGGCCCAAGGGCGTGGTCAGCACCCACGCGGGCGTGCTGTTCTGCGTCCGCGCCATCGCCCGCCGACTGCGCCTGCGGCCCGGCGACGTCATCGGCTGCGTGCTCCCGCTCACCTTCGACTACGGCCTCTACCAGCTCTACCTGGGGCTGTACTCGGGCGCCGCGGTCGCCGTCGGACACGGGGTGGACGCCGGACCGGGCCTGCCGCGCTTCCTGCTGCGGCACGAGGTCACCGTGCTGCCCTCGGTGGCCGGACTCACCTGGTCGCTGTGCCGGCTCGCCGAACGGCAGCGTGAGCGGCCGCCGTTGCGCATGCTCACCAACACCGGCGCGGCCCTCTCGCCCGCGCTGGCGGCCCGGGTGAAGGAGGCGTTCCCCGGGATCGACGTCGTCGCCATGTACGGGCTCACCGAGTGCAAACGCGTCTCCGTGCTGCTCCCCGAGGAGTGGGAGCAGCGGCCCACCTCGGCCGGCCGGCCCCTCGACGACACCGAGGTCCTCGTCCTGTGCCCGCGCACCGGACGCGTGCTGCCGCCGGGCGAGGAGGGCGAACTCGTGGTGCGCGGACCGCACCTGATGCGCGGCTACTGGAACGACCCGGAACTCACCGGGCAGCGGCTGCGCCGCGTCGGACCCGCCCAGGAGACCATGCTGTTCACCGGCGACCGGGGGCGTGTGGACGCCGAGGGCTATGTGTACGTGAGCGGACGCGACGACGACGTCTACAAGGCGAACGGCTTCCGCGTCAGCGCCGCCGAGGTCGCCCTCGCCGCCGAGGACGTACCGGGCGTGGAGAAGGCGCACTGCCTGCCCGCGCGCGCCGAGCGGCCCGCCCGGCTCGCCGTGGTCAGCGGCCGCCCCGCCGAGGACATCCGGCGCGAACTCGCCGAGCGCATCGAATGGTTCAAGGTCCCCGACCACATCCACCCGCTGCCCGCCCTGCCGCTGCGCAGCAACGGCAAGACCGACACCGCGGCGCTGGAGACCCTGCTCACCGGGGGCACGGCATGACCGGATCCGCGCTGCTCGCCGGACTGGCGGAGCGCTACGGCACCCCCCTGTACGTCTACGATCTGGCCGAACTGCGCGCCGCCCACGCCGCGTTGCGCCGGGCGCTGCCCGAAGAGGCCCGGCTCTACTACTCCCTCAAGGCCAACCCGCACCCCGAACTGGTGCGGGAACTGGCCGCGGCGGGCTGCTCCGCCGAGGTCTGCTCCGAGTCCGAGCTGGACGCCGCCCGCACGGCCGGGGTGCCCGCCGCCGACGTGCTGTGCACCGGCCCCGGCAAGACCGCGGCCGAACTGCGGCACGCCCTCACGCACGGTGTGCGCCGCTTCTCCGTCGAGTCACCGGTCGACCTGGCCCGCCTCGGCGCCATCGCCCGCGCCGCCGGGGTCCGGGCCGAGGCGCTGCTGCGGCTCAACCCGGAGACGTACCCGGCGGGCGCGGGCCTGGCCATGGGCGGGGCGCCCACCCAGTTCGGCAGCGACGTCTCCTGGGTCCGCCGCTCGCCCGAGGCGTTCCGTACCGAGGGCGTCGACCTGATCGGCTACCACGTCTACTCGGGCAGCAACGTCCACGAACCCGCCCAGCTCGCCCACTGGTTCACCGCGGCGGCCGACGCCGTGACCGAGGCGCAGCGGGCCCTCCGCCTCGACCTGCGCGCGGTGGACCTGGGCGGCGGCTTCGGCCACCCCTACCTCGTCCCCGGCGGCAGGCCCGACCTCGGCGCCCTGCGCCCGCTCCTCACCCGGCTCCTGAAGGACCGGATCGCCCCGCTCGCCGAGCGTCCCGTGGAACTCGCCTTCGAGTCCGGCCGCTATCTGGCGGGCGCGGCCGGCCGGTTCGTGGTGCGCGTCCAGGACGTGAAGACCAGCAAGGGCCGCCGCGTCGTCGTCGCCGACGGCGGCATCAACGCGCTGGGCGGCATGGCCGGACTGCGCCGCATACCACCGATGGCCGCGGCTGCGGTGACCTTGACCGCGGGTGGCGGGGGGCGGACGGGCGGGGCCGGGTCCATTGGGGGTCCGGAGCGCACCGGCGGAGCCGAGAACTTCCGCAGCACCGAACCCACCGGCGAAGCCCTCCTGACCGGCCCCCTGTGCACCACCCTCGACGTCCTCAACGCCCGGCTCCCGCTGCCCGACGTACGCCCCGGAGATCTGCTGGCGATCCCCAACTGCGGGGCCTACGGGATGACGGCGAGCCTGCTCGGTTTTCTCGGGCGCCGTCCGCCCGCCGAGGTGTTCGTCGACGCGGGCCGGGTCCGCGCCGCCACCGTGCTGCGGCTGAGCCGCCACGACATCCATCCCAGGAGGCATCCATGAGCGCCGCCCGCACCGCCTTCCGCGACGTCCTGCTGACCTACCTCACCTGCGACGCGGCGGGGCTGCGGCCCGAGGAGCGGCTGCGTGCCCTCGGCCTCAACTCGATGCGCGCCGTGGACCTGGTGCTCGACCTGGAGGACCGCTTCGACTTCGCGTTCCCCGACGACCGCTTCACCGACGAGAACTTCGCCACCGAGGCCAGCCTGTGGGCGGCCGTCGAGCCGCTGCTCGGCGCGGGAGCCCGGCCGTGACCCCCGCCGGCCCGGACACCCTGGAGAAGGAACTCGCCGGACTCGCGCGCGACGCCGACGGCGACGGCGACCCGGAGGGCCGCGTCGTCGCCCTGCTGCGCGCCCACCGGCTGCTCGGCCACGCCGTGCCCCGGGAACTGGGCGGCGAGGGCGGCGACCTGACCGCGCTGGCGGCGCTCGCCCACCGGATCGGCGGGGCCAGCCCGGGAGCGGGCGTGCTCTGGGTCATGCACTGCCAGCAGGTCGCCATCCTGCGCGACCACGCCCCCGAGCCGCTGCGCACCCGTGTCCTGCGCCGGGTCGCCGAACGGCAGCTCCTGCTCGGCTCGGTGACCACCGAGCCCCGCAAGGGCGGCCATGTGCTCACCGCGCACGCCGCCGCCCGCGCCGAAGGCGGCACCGTTGCCTTCCGCCGCGCCGCCCCCGTGGTCAGCGGCGGCGCGCACGCCGACGCCTTCCTGCTGTCCCTGCGCCGCACCGAGGACAGCGCCCCGGACGACGTGGTGCTCGTCTACGCCGACCGCGCCCAGAGCGGCGCCACCGTGCTCGGACCGCTGGACCTCATGGGGATGCGGGCCGCCGGGAACGTGGCGATGGAGTTCGACGGCCGCGTCCCGGCCGGCCAGGTCATCGACCCCGAGGGCGGCTTCACCCGGATCACCCTGCGCACCCTCGCCCCGGTCGGCCATCTCGGCTGGGCCGCCTGCTGGACCGGCGCCGCCCGCCGGGCGCTGCGCCAGGTCGTCGCGCTGCTGCGGTCCGGCACCCTCACCCGTACCGACTCCGCCTACCACGCGCTGGCCCGCGCCCGCGCCCGGATCGACGGCGCCGAGGCGCTCGTCCTCGCCGCGCTCGCCGAACACCGCGCCCGGTCGGCGCCGCTGCCCGGCGAGGACCCGGACCGGGCGGGCGCCCGGCTCGACGCGCCCGCCTTCCAGATCCTCGTCAACAACGTCAAGCTGACCGTCTCCGAGGAGACCTGCGCCGCCGTGGACGCCCTGCTCGGCCTGGCCGGGCTCGCCTGGGGCTACCGGCGCGACGCGGGCACCGACCTGGAGCGGCTCTTCCGCGATCTGCGGGCCGCCCCCCTGATGTACGGCAACGACCGGCTGGCCGCCGCCGGCGGCCGGCTCGCGGTGATGGACCGCGCCGCGTGCTCCTTCCCGGACACGGGCCTGGACGCCCTGCTCACCGAGGGCGGCGAGGGCCGGTGAACGGGCGGCGCGCGGCGGACGCGGGGGTCCCTGGGGGGCGTACGGCGGTCCGGGGCGACCTGCTGTCCTGCTACACGGCCGCGGTGGCGGTGCTGGCCGAGGCCCGCGGTCTGTCCCACCGGGCGGTGCTGGGCGGGCAGGTGTTCCTCGGGGTGCGCCGGGACGGCACGCGGTGCGAGGTGGTGCACCAGCACACGCCGCTCACCGGCGACGGCGAGACGTTCGCGCTGCCGCTGGTGCGGCGCGGCGCGGCGGACGCCGAGGAGGCGGGGCGCGCCGTCGAGGCCGCCGCCCGCCGGGACGGCGCCGTCATCGTCACCGGGTCCACCGACCGGCTGCCCTGGCTGGCGGGCGCCGCGCCCGCGCCGCACTGGTTCGCCGTCACCCACCGGGACGGGCGGACGGCCGTCGAGGACGTGTTCACCTGGAGCGACGACCGGGGCGACTTCGGCCCCTGCCGCGCCCCGGCCGACGCGTACGCCCTCGGCCCGCTGGCCGCCGCCCCGCCGCCCCCGGACCCGGCGCACCGCACGCGCGAGCGGCTGGCCCTGGGCGGCACCGGCACCGGCACCGGCGCTGGCACCGACCCGGCCGCCCGGCTCGGCCTGCCCTACCAGTGGCTGGAGCTGTCGGCGGCCGGTGACCCGCCGGGCACGGGCGCCGCCGTGCCGCCCGCCGCCGTGCCGCCCGCCGCCGTGTCGCCCGCCGCCGCGGCGGACGTCCTGCGCCGGATGCTGCACCGCACCGCCGCGCCGCCGGACCCCGGCCCGGGGTGGCTGACCGGCCGGGCCGCGGTGGAGGCGCTCGCGGAGCTGCTGGCGGAGGCCGGCCGCACACCGGAGGTCCTCGCCGTGCAGAGCGACCTGTGGGTGGCGGCGCGCGGGCGCGCGCTGTTCCGGCAGGTGCTCGCCGCCGAGGCCGCCGCCCTGCTGGGCCCGGCGGCGGCCGGACTCGGCGACTGGCTGGAGGAACGGGTGCTGCCGCTGTGGAGCGGCGTGGTCCGCGCCGTCCAGTACAACGCGCTGCGGATCCGGCGCGGCCACGCGCCCCAGCAGGGGATGGCGCGCGAGCTGCGCCGGCTCGGCGCCTTCGAGGACGAGTTGCGCGACCGGCTCAGGGACGTCCTGGCGCCGGTGGCCCCCGCCGGGGGCCGTACGACGAGTGGGAGATGACATCGTGTCGACGAAGAAGCGGGTGTGTGTGATCGCGGCCAGGGAGCCGCTGCTGCGCCGGGCCGCGGCGCTGGACCTGGAGGTCCTGTCGGTGCAGTCGCCGCAGGAGTTCAGAAGCCTGCCGGCCGGACTCGCCGACTCGGTGACCACGCTGGTGCTGGACTACCACGACCGGGACCTGCTGGTGGAGACCGTGGGCGCGCTGCACGCCGCCCGGCCGCTGGACGGCGTCTTCACCGTCTACGAGGAGGCGCTGCTGCCGACCGCCCACCTGGTCGACGCGCTCGGCCTGCCCGGCGCGTCGTACGAGACGGTCAAGCTGCTCACCGACAAGTGGGCGATGCGCGAGCATCTGCGCGAGGCCGGTGTCGGCACCGTCGCGGCGGCCCTCGGCCGGGGCGAGGCCGACCTCGCGGCCTTCGGCGCCGAGCACGGCTACCCGTTCGTCGCCAAGCCGGTGGCCGGTTCGGCGAGCCTCGGGGTCTTCCGGGTGGACGCCGCCGACGAGGTGCCCTCGGTGGCCGGGCGGCTGCGCGAGGTCGGGCTCGACCTGTTCCTGATGGAGGAGTTCCTCGACGGCCACGAGATCAGCGTGGACGGCATCAGCTTCCACGGGCGCTACGTCATGCTGGCCGTCTGCGACAAGATCACCGGAGAGGGCTTCATCGAGTTCGGGCACTCGCTGCCGACCGCGCTGGACGCCGACCGGCTCGGTGCCGTCGAGGAACTCGTCGCCTCCTTCCTGGAGTGCGTCGGGCTCACCGAGGGCCTCTCGCACGTCGAGGTGAAGCTGACCGCCGCCGGACCGAAGATCGTCGAGGGCCACAACCGGCGCGGCGGCGACCGGCTGAACACCATGGCCGACGCCGTGTACGGCGTCGACCTGGAGGAACTGGGCCTGGCCTGGGCGGCGGGCGCCGCCGAGGAGCTGCCCGCCGCGCCGCCGGCCCGCTGCGGCACCGCCGTGCGCTTCTTCACCGCCGAGCGCGGTGTGGTGCGCGAGGTGCTGGGCGCCGACGAGGTCCGCGCCCACCCGCAGGTCCTCGAACTGCACGTCAACTTCCCCGTGGGCCGCAGCGTGCCCCGGCTGCGCTGGTCGCTGGACCGGGCCGGCTATGTCGTGGTCCGGGCGGACACCGCCGCCGAGGCCCTCGCGCTCAGTGAGGACCTCGCCTCGCGGATCCGGCTCGTCGTGGACCCCGCCGACCCGGACCGCGCCGCCGACGACGCCTCGCACCGCGAGCTGGTCGGCGAACTCGACCAGGCCGGGCGCCTGGGCTACCGGACGTCCTGAGCCGCCCCTGCCCCGCACCTGCCCCGCCCTCCCGCCGGCCGCACGAGAGACGACAGCGGAGTGACCATGTACACGAGCACGTCGACCCTGATGGATCTGCTGGACCGGCAGTGCGCCCTCACCCCGGACGCGGTGGCCGTCGTCGCCGACGACGGGACACTGACGTACGGGCAGCTCGCGCGGCGCTCCCGGGCCGTCGCCGCGCGGCTGCGGGCGCTGGGGGCGGGGCCCGACCGGGTGGTCGCCCTGGCCCTGGAGCGGTCGGCCGCCCTGGCCGTGGCGGTGACGGCCGTGATCCGGGCCGGCGCCGCCTATCTGCCGCTGGCGCCGCAGGACCCGCCCGAGCGGCTGCGGCTGCTCCTCGCGGACTCGGCTGCGGTCGCGGTCCTCACCACGCCCGGTACGGCGCCGGGCGCCCGGCCCTGGCCGGTGCCCGCACTCGACCCGGACGCACTCGCCCCGGACACCCCAGGCCCGGACACCGCCGGGCCCGTGGCGCCCACCAGCGGTGACCTGGCGTACGTCATCTACACCTCGGGCTCCACCGGTCTACCCAAGGGCGTGCTGACCGAGCACGGCGCCATCGTCAACCGGCTGGAGTGGATGCAGCGGACGCTGCCGATCGGGCCGGGCGACACCGTGCTCCAGAAGACGCCGTACACCTTCGACGTGTCGGTGTGGGAGCTGTTCTGGCCGCTGATCACCGGCGCCCGGCTGGTGTTCGCCCGGCCGGGCGGCCACCGTGACCCGCGCCATCTGCTGGAGACCGTCCGACGGCACCGGGTGACCGTGACGCACTTCGTGCCGAGCATGCTGGAGGAGTTCCTGAAGGAGCTGCCGCACCCCGGGGCCGCGTCGCTGCGGCGCGTCCTGGTCAGCGGCGAAGAGCTGAGACCACGCCTGCGGGACCGTTTCTTCGAGGTGCTGCCCACCGCCGAACTGCACAACCTCTACGGCCCCACCGAGGCCGCCGTCGACGTCACGCACTGGCAGTGTGCCCCCGGCCGGGACCCGGACCGGGTGCCCATCGGACGGGCCATCGACGGCGCCCGGCTGCATGTCCTGGACCCGGAGCTGCGGCCCGTGCCCCAGGGGGAGACCGGTGAACTGTGCATCGGCGGGCCGGTCATCGCCCGCGGCTACCTCAACCGGCCCGAGGAACAGCGCGCCCGCTTCGTCCCGGACCCCTACGCCGACGAGCCCGGCGCCCGCCTCTACCGCACCGGGGACCTCGCCTCCCTGCGCCCCGACGGCGTCATCGACTACCACGGCCGGATCGACCACCAGGTCAAACTGGGCGGCGTCCGCATCGAGGCGGGCGAGGTCGAAGCCGCCCTGGAGGCGCTCGACGAGGTCGACCAGGCCGTGGTCGGCCTGCGCACCTGGCCCACCGGACGGCCCGTCCTCGTCGGCTGGGTGACCGGCTCCCTGGGCCCCGCGGGCACGGCCGGCCTCGCGGAACAGCTGCGGCGCACCCTGCCCGCCGCCTTCGTCCCCGGCGCGCTCATCCCGCTGGAGCGGCTGCCGCTGAGCCGGCACGGCAAGGTCGACCGCGCCGGACTGCCCTGGCCGCCACCGGGGGAGAGCACCGGCACGGCCGCCGGACCCGACACCTCCTGGCCCGCCGGGGAACCGGAGCCCGGCACCACCGCCGCCCGGGTGCACCGGATCTGGCGCGAGATGGTCCCGCGCCCCGGCCCCCACTTCTACGTCTCCGGCGGGGACTCGCTGCTCGCCGGGCAGCTCGTGGCCGCCGTCTGCCGCGCGTTCGACATCGACCTGTACACGGCCGAGTTCCTCCAGACCCCGCACCTGGAGGGCCTGGTGCAACTGGTCGACAAGGCGCTCGCCTCCGGCGGCCGGGAGAGCGCGCGGGTGCCCGCCGTGCCCCGCACCGGCCGGCTGCCGCTGTCCTCGGCGCAGCGCCGCATGTGGCTGCTGCACCGCTCCGACCCGGCGGACGTGGCGATGAACATCCACGGCGGGCTGCGGCTCACCGGGGCGATCGACCCGGCGGGCGCCGCCCGGGTGCTGACCGGGCTGACCCGCCGCCACGAGGTGCTGCGCACCGCGTTCCCCGACTTCGACGGCCACCCGGTCCCGGTGATCGCCGACGCCGTCCCGGTCGAGGTGCCCGGCGAGGAGCACCGGGGACTGGACGCCGCGCGGCGGGAGCGGGCCGTGCGCGACGCCTGCGCCGCGATCGGCGCCGCGCCGTTCGACCTCGCCCGGGGGCCGCTGCTGCGCGCCCGGCTGCTGACCTTCGCCGACGACGACCACTTCCTCGCCCTCGGCCTGCACCACATCGTCACCGACGGCTGGTCCTGGTCGGTGCTCGCCCGCGACGTCGCCCGGCTGTGGGCCGAGGACGGCGCGAGCCTGCCCCGGCTCGCGGTGCAGTACCAGGACCACGCGGCCTGGGAGGCGGCTCAGCCCGAACGCGAGGAGGACGTGGCGTACTGGACCGAGGTGCTGCGCGACCCGCCCCCGCCCCCGCGCCCGGCCGGCACCCCCGGGCGCCCCCCGGAGCTGAGCATCGCCGCCGGGGTCACCGACGTGGTGTGGCCGGACGGCTTCGCCGCGCGCCTCGAAGCGTTCTGCGCCCGGCACGAGGTCACCGTCTTCACCGTGCTGCTCGCCGGGTACGCGCTGCTGCTGGGCCGCCTCGCCCAGCAGGAGGACGTCATCGTCGCCGCCCCGGTCGCCAACCGGACCGGCGTGGACGTCGAACCCCTCGTCGGCTGCTTCATCAACACCCTGCCGCTGCGCCTGGAACTGGACGAGGACCAGACGTTCGCCGAACTGCTCGCGCGGGCCCGGGAGACCGCGACCGCCGCGCAGGCCCACGGACGGCTGCCCATCGAACGGATGCCGCTGGCCGACGCCGACCGCGGCCCCGGCCGCTCCCCGCTGCTCCAGGCCCTCCTCGTCGTCCAGAACACACCCCCCTGGCGGGCGGAGCACCGCGGCCACCGCGTCGAGGTCGTCGAGCAGCCCAGCCCGCGCACCCACTACCTGCTGAAACTGGAGGTCCTCGGCACCGGCGCCCCGCTGCCGGCCCGGCTGGTGTACGCCGCCGACGCGTTCGGCGCCGCCGAGGCCGCCACCCTCGCCGCCCAGCTGGCCACCCTGCTCGACCAGGCTCTGAGGGACCCGGACGGATACGTCTACGACTTCTCACTCCTCGACTCCCCGCGGCGCTGAGCCCGCGCTCCCCGCCGCACCCGACCCGGAGGAACTTGCCGTCATGACCCCGCACAGCAGCCAGGCGGGCCTGCTCACCGCCCCCGCACCGGCCCTGCCGACCACGGCGCAGGCGGCGGCCCCCCTCACGCCGACCCTGCCCGTACCGCTGACCGCGCGGGTGGAACGCCTCGCCGCCGAGGCACCCGACCGCCCCGCGGTGCGCCGCGCCGGACGCGCGTGGACCTACCGCGAGCTGGCCGACCGCGCCCACCGCATCGCCTCCGGCCTGGCCGCGGCGGGCGTCGCGCCCGGCGAGACCGTCGCGGTGCACGGCGGGCGCACCTTCGAGACGGTGGCCGCGCTCCTCGGCGTGCTGCGCGCCCGCGCCGTCCTGCTGCTCCTGGACCCGGCGCAGGCACCCGACCGCACCCGGCTCCTGCTGGCGGAGTCCGGCGCCTGCCGCGTGATCGCCACCGGCGACGCACCCGAGGGCCTGGACCGGCCGGTGCTGCGCGACACCGAGCTGGCCGCGACCGGGCCCGCCGCGCTCGCCGAGGTGGACGCCCGCGACCCGGCGTACGTCATCTTCACCTCCGGGACCACCGGCCGCCCCAAGGGAGTCCTCGGCTGGCACGGCGCGCTCGCCCACTACGTCGAGTGGGAGCAGACCCGGTACGGCTTCGGGCCGCACGACCGCGTCGCGCAGATCGCCTCGTTCTCCTTCGACGCCGTACTGCGCGACGTGTTCCTCGCGCTGGGCTGCGGCGCCACGCTCAGCCTGCCGCCCACGGACCGCCCCTTCGAGGACCCCGAGGGACTGCTCGCCTGGTTCGACGAGGAGGCCGTCACCGTCGTCCACACCGTGCCCAGCGTGCTCGCCTCCTGGCTGCACGCCGCCCCCGGCACCGGCGGCCCCTCGCTGCGCGCCGTCCGCCTGCTGGGCCTGGCCGGGGAACCGCTCACCGGCGCCCTGGTACGCCGCTGGCGCACCCGCTTCCCCGGCTTCACCGGGGTGGTCCTCAACCTCTACGGCACCACCGAGGGCACCATCCTCCAGTCCTGCCACGAGGTCCCCGAGGACCCCGGCGACACCGTCCTGCCCGTCGGCACGCCCATCGCCGACACCCAGCTGCTGGTGCTCAACCGGCGCGGCGCGCTGTGCGGCGCGGGCGAGCCCGGCGAGGTCGTCGTCCGCTCGCCGTTCCTGGCCCGCGGCTACCTGGACGCGCCCGCCGGATCCGGCTTCGCCGCCAACCCGTTCCGCGACGACCCGGCCGACCGCGTCTACCGCACCGGGGACGTGGGCCGCTTCACCGCCGACGGCACCCTGCACCTGGCCGGGCGCCTCGACGACCAGGTCAAACTGCGCGGCGTGCGGGTGCAGCCCGCGGAGGTGGCCGCCGCGCTCGCCGCGCACCCGGCGGTGCGCCAGGCCGCCGCCGTCGCCCGCACCGCCCCGGACGGCCGCCCCGAACTCGTCGGCTACGTCGTCCTCGGCCCCGACGCCCCCGCCGGCTGGCGGCAGGACCTGCGCGACCTGGTCGCCGCCCGTGTCTCCACCGCCGCCGTCCCCGCCCATCTGCTGCCCCTCAAGGCCCTGCCGCTGTCCGGGAACGGCAAGCTGGACCGCGCCCGGCTGCCCGAGCCGCCCGCCGCCGACGAACAGCCCGCCGGGACCGAGGAGCCGGTGACCGACCCGCTGGAGCGGAAGGTCGCCGCCGTCTGGGCCGGTGTCCTCGGCCTCGCGGTCGCCGCCGTACCGCGCGAGCGGCACTTCTTCGAACTGGGCGGCGACTCCCTGACGATGGTCCGCGTGCTGTCCCGGCTGCGCCGCGACACCGGCGCCGACGTGGGCATGCAGGACTTCTTCCGGCACCCCACCGTCGCCGCTCTCGCCGCCGCGGCCCGCGAGCACGGCGCCGGGACCGCGGGCGGCGGCGACACGATCACCCGCCGCACCCGCACCGGACCGCTGCCGCTGTCGCAGGAGCAGGAGGGCCTGTGGTTCGTCCACCAGGTCGCCCCCGACAGCCACGCCTACCACATGTCCGGCGCCTTCGAAGTCGCCCCGGGCACCCGGCCCGTGGACGTCGAGCGCGCGCTGAGCGATCTGCTGCGCCGCCACGAGGCGCTGCGCACCGTCTTCCGGACCGGCGGGAGCGGCGACGGCCGGCCCGTGCAGATCGTCCTCGACACCAGCGCGCCCGACCTGGCCGAACTGCCCGCGGCCGCGGACCGCGCCGCCGCCCTGGACGCCCTCGCCACCGCCGCCGCCCGGCCCTTCGACCTGTCCCGGGGGCCGCTGCTGCGGGCCCGTCTGATCGCCGAACCGCGCGGCCTGCTGCTCGGCCTGACCGTGCACCACATCGTCTGCGACGGCTGGTCGTGGGAGGTGATGGCGGCCGAGCTGAACGCGTCCCTGGCCGGGCACGCCGAGCCCGCCGCACCCCTCCCGCCGGGCTACGGCGACTACGCGCTGTGGCAGCGGGAGCGCACCGACGAGACCCGGCTGGCCGAGCACCTGGCCTTCTGGACCGAGCGGCTGGCCGACGCCCCCCAGCTCGACCTGCCGCTGAGCAGGCCCCGCCCGGCCCGCCTCACCCACCACGGCAAGGTGCGGCGCTTCACCCTCGACCTGCCGCTCGCCGCCGAACTCGACCGGTTCTGCCAGGCCCACGGCTTCACCCGCTACACGGCCCTGCTGACCGCCTTCGGACTGCTGCTGTCCCGCTCCGCCCACCAGGACGAGGTCGTCGTCGGCGTCGACAGCGCGGGCCGCGACCACGCCGAACTGGAGCAGACCGTCGGCTTCTTCGTCCGCACCCACGCCGTGCGCATGGGCTTCGCCGACGCGCCCGGCTTCCTGGACGCGGTGCAGCGCGTGCACGACACCTTCCTGGAGGCGTACCCGCACCAGGACGTGCCCTTCTCCCGGATCGTGGAGAGCCTGAACCCGGAACGCGACCCGAGCCGCACCCCGCTGTTCCAGGTGCTGTTCCGCATGCCGCCGAGCGGGGTGCGCACCGAACCGGCCACCGCGCTGCGCCCGGTGGACCTGGAGGGCACCTTCGTGACCTCCAAGTTCGACCTGACCCTGATGGTGCGCGCCGACGAGAGCGGCCTGGTCTGCGAACTGGAGTACAACACCGACCTGTTCGACGACGAGGTCGCCGAGGCGCTGGGCGCCCGCTACCGCGCCCTGCTCGCCGCGGCCGTCCGCGCACCCCGCACCCCCGAGCCGGCCCTGCTCCCGGCGGACGGCCCGGACGGGCAGGACAGCAAAGACGGGCGGGGCGGTCAGAACGGCCGGGACGGCATCCCGTCCGACGCCGGGAGCGAGGCGGTCGGGGCGGGTACCCCGCCCTCCGCCCACGCCGCGTTCACCGAGACCGCCCGGCGCACGCCCGGAGCGGCGGCCGTCCGCGAGGACGGGCGGACCTGGACGTACGCCGAACTCGCCGACGCCGTACGGGCGCTGGACGCCGCGCTGCCCGAGCGCGCCGTCGTCGCCGTGCTCGGCGGACGCGACCTCGCCTCCGTGGCGGCGCTCGTCGCCGCCACCGACCGGGGCCGTGTCGCCGTCCCCGTCGACTCCTCGCTGCCCCCGGTGCGCCGCCGCGAGATGCTGGCCCGCGCGGGCGTCCAGCTCGCCGTCGTCGTCGGCGCACCGGACACCGAACTGCCCGTGCCCGCCCTGCACATCGGGCCCGACGCCCGCCCCACCGCGACCCCGCCCGACCTGTCCGCCCTCCCGGCGAGCCGGGTCCCCGACGGCGCCGCGTACGTCTTCTTCACCTCCGGCACCACCGGCGAGCCCAAACCGGTCCTCGGACTGCGGCGCTCGCTGGACCACTTCGTCGACTGGGAGCGCCGCCGGTTCGACGTCGGCGCCCACGACCGGGTCGCCCAGCTCACCTCGTACTCCTTCGACGCGGTGCTGCGCGACGTGTTCCTGCCGCTGTCCTGCGGCGGCACCGTCGTGCTGCCCGCGCCCGCCGTCCGCGACGACGCGCTGCGCCTGCTCCAGTGGCTGGAGAACGAGCGGATCACCGTCCTGCACACCACGCCCAGCGTGCTGGGCTCGCTGCTCGCCGTCGCCGCGGACGCCGACGGGACCACCCTCGGCGCGCTGCGCCTGGTCTGCCTGGCCGGCGAGCCGCTGACCGACGCCACGGTGAGCGGACTGCGCCGCCGCTTCCCCGGCTGCCCGGCCAGGGTCGTCAACTTCTACGGGCCGACCGAGACCACCATGATCAAGAGCTGGTTCGAGGTGCCCGAACCGCCGCTGCCCGGGGTGCAGCCGGTCGGCCGGCCGCTGCCCGGCACCCGGATCCGGCTGCTCGGCCGCGGCGGACGCCCCTGCGCGCCCGGCGAGCGCGGCGAGATCGTCATCGACACCGGCCACGGCACCCTCGGCTATCTCGCCCCGCCGCGCGCGCCGGGACACCTCGACGTCCTGCCCGGCATCCACGGCGTCCCCTACCGGACCGGCGACATCGGCGTACGGCGGCCCGACGGGACGCTCGTCGCCCAGGGGCGGCGCGACGGACTGCTCAAGATCCGCGGCGTGCGCGTGCACCCCGCCGAGATCGCGGCGGCCGCCCTGACCCACCCCGACGTCGCCGCCTGCCACATCGAGGCCGTCACCCAGGACGGCGGCACCCGGCTCATCGCCTTCCACAGCCCGCGCGAGGGCGCCGCCGTCAGCGCCGAGGCGCTGCGCCGCCACCTGGCCGAGCGGCTGCCCGCACCGGTGGTCCCCGGACTGCTGTTCACCGTGCCCGCGCTGCCGCTGCTGCCCAACGGCAAGGTGGACCGGCGGGCCCTGCTCGACCGGTCCCGGCCCACCGCCGCCGACCGGCCCGCCCCGCCCACCACCCCCACCGAACAGGCCCTCGCCCGGATCTGGGGCGAACTGCTGCACAAGGACGGACTCGGCGTCCACGACGACTTCTTCGAGACCGGCGGCCACTCCCTGCTCGCCACCGTCATGATCACCCGGGTGCGCAAGCAGCTCGGCGCCCAGCTCACCCTGCGCCAGGTCCTGGAGATGCCTCGGATCGCCGAACTCGCCCGCGCCGTCGACAGCGCCCGCGAGACGGCCGAGCCGGAGGACGAGGGCCAGCTCGTGCGGCTCTCCCGCGGCCGGGACGGCGGGCGCCCGCTGTTCTGCGTGCACGGCATCGGCGGAGACGTCCTGCCCTTCCGCGCGCTCGCCGGGGAACTCGGCGACGACGGACCCGTCCTGGCCTTCCGCGCCCAGGGCACCGCACCCGGCGAGCGGCCCCGCGACGACATCCGCCAGCTCGCCGCCGCCTACCTCTACGAGATGCGCAAGGTCCAGCCCGAGGGCCCCTACCGGATCGCCGGCTGGTCGCTGGGCGGACTCGTCGCCCACGAGATGGCCCGCCAGCTCTCCTTCGACGGCGAACGCGCCGCACTGCTGCTGCTGGTCGACACCTACGCGCCCGGCACCCGCGCCTACGACGGCTTCGACGGCGACGCCGCCGCCCGCGCCCGCTCCTTCACCGCCGAACTCGCCGGCACCGGCTTCCCCGGCGACATCCCCGACCCCGGATCCCTGGTCTCGCCCGACGGCACGGCGGACGGTCCCGACGACGAGCTGCGGCGCCGCTTCGCCGTCTACCTGGCCCACTCCCGGGCCGCCGCCCGCTACCGCCCCGGTGCCCGGCGGCTCGACGCCGACCGGATCCTGCTGGTGCGGGCCACCGGACAGGAACGCCCCGAGGGCACCTCGCCCGCGCTCGGCTGGGAACGGTTCACCGGCGGCACCGGACCGGAGGTCCTGCCCGTCGACGCCGACCACTACTCCGTGCTGCGGCGGCCC
Organism: Streptomyces sp. PsTaAH-124; assembly: GCF_000373685.1. Classification (NCBI taxonomy): domain Bacteria; kingdom Bacillati; phylum Actinomycetota; class Actinomycetes; order Kitasatosporales; family Streptomycetaceae; genus Streptomyces; species Streptomyces sp. PsTaAH-124. The sequence goes on from NZ_KB892168.1 coordinate 72,193, forward strand.
GCCGTCACCTCCCTCGCCCGGAGTCTGCGGGAGGCCGGCACGCAGAACTGACGGCACCCCCGCCCCCACCGCCGCCGCACCCACGGAGGTAACGCATGACGGCCCCCGCCCCCGCCCTCACCCCCACCGCACCCGTGACGCCGTACGTCTACCGGCGGCGCGCCCTGGAGGAGCCCGACTGGACCCGCTTCCCCGGCTGGCGCACCGTCACCGCGGCCGAGTGGCGCTCCGCCCAGTGGCAGCGCAGCCACTGCGTCAAGAGCGTCCGGGACCTGCGCGCGCTCCTCGGCGACCTGCTCGACACCTGCGTCTACGACGACCTCCAGGCCGACCAGGACAAGCAGGCCACCATGTCCCTGCTGATCCCGCCGCAGATGCTCAACACCCTGATGCCGCACGCCCGTCCGGCCGGACCGGGCTCCCTGAGCGAGGCGTTCCGCACCGATCCGGTCCGCCGCTACATGCTGCCCCTGGCCTCCGACCGGCACCCCGACCGGCCCTCCCACCCGATGGCCGCCCGCGACTCGCTGCACGAGTCCGAGATGTGGGCGGTGGAGGGACTCACCCACCGCTACCCCAACAAGGTCCTGGCCGAACTGGTCTCCACCTGCCCCCAGTACTGCGGGCACTGCACCCGCATGGACCTGGTCGGCAACTCCACGCCCACCGTCGCCAAGACCCGCTTCACGCTGCGCCCCGCCGACCGCACCGAGGCCATGCTCGCCCATCTGCGCGCCTCCCCGGGCATCCGGGACGTCGTGGTCTCCGGCGGCGACGTCGCCAACGTGCCCTGGCCGCGCCTGGAGGCGTTCGTCGACCGGCTCCTGGACCTCGACCACATCCGCGACATCCGCCTCGCCTCCAAGGCCCTGGTCGGGCTGCCCCAGCACTGGCTCGCCCCGGACGTCCTCGACGGCCTGCACCGGCTCGCCGCGCGCGCCGCCCGCCAGGACGTCTCCCTCGCCCTGCACACCCACGCCGACGCGGCCCAGTCCGTGACCCCGCTCGTCGCCGAGGCCGCCCGCGCCGTCCTGGCCGCCGGGCTGCGCGACGTACGCAACCAGGGCGTGCTGCTCGCCGGGGTCAACGACAGCGCCGAGGCGCTGCTCGACCTGTGCTTCGCCCTGCTCGACGGCGCCGGTGTGATGCCGTACTACTTCTACCTCTGCGACATGATCCCGCAGAGCGAGCACTGGCGGCTGCCGCTCGGCCGCGCCCAGGAACTCCAGAGCGAACTGATGGGCCACCTGCCGGGCTTCGCCACGCCGCGCCTGGTCTGCGACGTGCCCTACCTCGGCAAACGCTGGGTCCACCAGGCCGCCGCGTACGACCGTGTCACCGGGATCTCCCGCTGGGAGCCCAGCACCACCGGCGCCCGCTTCACCGACACCGGCGACAGAGGCGACACGGGCGAATTCCTCTACTACGACCCGCTGCACACCCTGCCGCCCGAAGGCCGCCGCTGGTGGGACCGGCACACCGCCTGAGACCCCCGACCGCCCCCGCTTCGCAAGGACGCACCGATGGCATCCAGCAGAATCACGTACGCGGACCTGGCCCTGCCCGGGGAGGAACTGCACCGCTCCTACGAACAGGCCCTCGCCGCACAGCGCCTGGGCGCGCACCACCCGCCCGGCGCCGCCCGCGGCCCGCACCGCACCGAACACTCCCCGCTCGACGGGCGGATCGCCGTCGGGCACTTCACCGAGGCGCACCCCGACGAGGTCCACCACGCCGTGGCCGCCGCCCGCGCCGCCCAGCCCGCCTGGGCCGGGCGGCCCTGGACGGAACGCCTGGAGATCCTGGAGGCGGCCGCCGAACGGATCTCCGCACAGGTCCACGACCTGGCCGCCCTGCTCACCCTGGAGATCGGCAAGACCCGGCTGGAGGCCATCGGCGAGGCCGAGGAGGCAGCCGAGTTCTTCCGCTACTACAGCGCCCGCTGGCGGGCCGACGGCGGCTTCGAACGGCCCATGGCCGGTGCCTCCCCGCGCGAACGGACCCGCAGCGTGCTGCGCCCGCACGGCGTCTGGGCGGTGATCGCGCCGTTCAACTTCCCGCTGGCCCTGATCGCCGGTCCCGCCGCCGCGGCCCTCGCCGCAGGCAACACCGTCGTCGTCAAGGCGGCCGAGCACGGCTACCTGGCCGCCCTGCGGCTGCGCGAGACCGTCGTGGCCGCGGGCGTCCCCGCCGAGGCCCTGCACGTCCTGCTCGGCGACGGACCCACGGTCGGCGCGGAACTCGTCGGCGCGGGCGTGGACGGCATCACCTTCACCGGCTCCTACGACGTGGGCACCGAGATCCTCCAGCGCACCGCGGCCGGGCCCTGGCCGCGCCCGGTCGTCTGCGAGATGGGCGGCAAGAACACCGCGATCGTCACCCGGCACGCCGACCTCGATGCCGCCGCCGAGGGCATCGTCCGCTCCGCCTTCGGGTTCGGCGGACAGAAGTGCTCCTCGTGCTCCCGGGTCCTCGTCCAGCACACCGTCCACGACGACCTGGTCGCCGCCGTCGTCGAACGGGCCGCCCGGCTGCGCGTGGGCGACCCGCGCGCACGCGCCACCGACTACGGCCCGGTCATCGACGAACGCGCGGCCAAGCGCTTCACCCGCGCCGTGGAGGCCGCCGCGGCGGCCGGGTCCGTGCTCACCGGCGGCGCCCGGCTGACCGGCGGCCCGTACGCGCACGGCGTCTATCTGGAGCCCACCGTCGTCGCCGTGCCCCGCGACGAACCCCTGTGGCAGGAGGAGCTGTTCCTGCCGCTGGTCGCCGTCTCCCGCTTCGACACCTTCGAGGACGCCCTGGCCGAGACCAACGCCACCCGCTTCGGCCTGTCCGCCGGGCTCTTCTCAAACGACGAGGCGGAGACGGCCGCCTTCCTCGACGGCGTGCACTGCGGCGTCGTCTACGTCAACCGGCCCGGCGGCGCCACCACCGGAGCCTGGCCCGGCATGCAGCCCTTCGGCGGCTGGAAGGGCTCCGGCAGCACCGGCCGCGGTGGCGGCGGCGAGCACTACACCCAGCTCTATGTGCGGGAACAGAGCCGCACCCTCCACAGTCTGCGAGGAGACCAGGCATGAACGACCAGGTCAGCCGGCTCGGCGACCACTCCGGCCCGGTGCTGCGCACCCCCCTGCCCGGTCCGCGGGCCCGCCGGACCGTGGCCGAGGACGAGCAGGTCACCAGCCCGTCGCTGCCCCGCGCCTACCCCTGCGTCCCGGTACGCGGCGAGGGCTGCCTCATCGAGGACGCCGACGGCAACGTCCTGCTCGACTTCAACGCGGGCATCGCCACCAACTCCACCGGCCACGCCCACCCCCGGGTGGTCGCCGCCGTCCAGGAGCAGGCCGCCCGGCTGCTGCACTATTGCAGCTCCGACTTCTACGTCCCCGTCTACGCCGAACTGTGCGCCCGGCTCGCGGGCCTCAGTCCGTTCGGCGAGGACGCCCGGGTGTTCCTCGCCAACTCCGGTACGGAGGCGGTGGAGGCGTCCCTCAAGCTCGCCCGGCGCCACACCGGACGCCCCCACGTCGTCTCCTTCCTCGGCTCGTTCCACGGCCGCACCTACGGCAGCGTCTCGGTCACCGGCTCCAAGCACACCTACCGCGACGGATTCGGCCCGCTGCCGCCCGGGGTCTTCCACGCCCCGTACAACGACACGTTCACCCACCCCGACGGCACCCGCACCACCGTCCCCGGCTATCTGGAGGACGTGCTGTTCACGCGGCTGACCGCGCCCGAGGAGGTGGCCGCGGTCCTCGTGGAACCCGTCCTCGGCGAGGGCGGCTACGTGCCTGCCGACGCGGACTGGCTGCGCGGCCTGCGCGCCCTGTGCGACCGGCACGGCATCCTGCTGATCGCCGACGAGGTGCAGACCGGCTGCGGACGCACCGGCGCCTTCTGGGCCTGCGACCGCTACGGCGTGACCCCGGACATCCTGCTGGCCGGCAAGGGCCTCGCCAGCGGGCTGCCGCTGAGCGCGATGATCGCCCGCGCCGGAGTCATGGACTGGCCGGTGGGCACGCACGGCTCCACCTTCGGCGGCAACCCCGTCAGCTGCGCCGCCGCCCTGGCCACGGCGGACCTCGTCACCGGTTCGCTGGCCGAGAACGCCCTGAAGCAGGGCGCGTTCCTGCTCGACCGGCTCCAGCACCTCGCGGACGGACCGCACGTGGAGAGCGTGACCGGCCTCGGCCTGATGATCGGCGTCACCTTCGCCTCGGCCCGCTTCGCCGCCGAGGTGGAGGCCGCCTGCTTCCGCCGCGGTCTGCTGGTGCTCCAGGCGGGCGACCGCACCGTGCGCGTCTCCCCGCCCCTGGTGCTGCGCGAGGACCAGGCGGCCACCGGCGCCGACCTGCTGTGCGAGGCCGTCGCCGCGTGCGCGGCGGCGGGGATCCGCTGATGCCCGCTCACCTCGCCCCGGACGCCGGTCGCACGCAGGGCAGTCGTACGGACGGCAGCCCCACGGACGGCACCGGGACACCGTCCGGCCACGGGGAGCACCGGCTGACCGTGTCCGTGCGCATCGCGTCCGCCACCGCCGCCGCGGTGCGCGCCGCGCTCGGCGCGGCCCTGGCCGCGGCACCCGGGCCGCCCGCCCCGGCGTCCGTACGGACCGCCGTGCGCGCCACGGCGGACGGCACCGAGCTGACGCTCTCCTGCCCCACCGACACGGCCGATGCCGCCGCCGTCGGGCGGCTGTTCGCGGACACCGCCCGGCTGCTGGCTCCACCGGACGCGCGGGACGGCGGCGGAACCGTCCGGTGGGAGCGGGCCGCGGCCGGGGAGCCGCCCGCTCCCGAGCGGCCGGGCGGCTCCCCGGATGCGGCCCGCGGCGATCTGCTCCGCCTCGCCGACGTGATCCCCGGCACCGGCTCCGGCCCGTACGTCCGGCACCTCGACCGCCGCCTGCCCGCCGCCCTCGGGCCCCGCCTCGACCGGCTGGCCGGGGAGACGGGCCGTACCCCGGACGACGTGGCGCACCTCGCGCTCACCGTCGTACTCCAACGCCTGGGCGTGGCCCCGGAGACGCTGGGCACCGTGCGCCCCGACCGGACGGACCGGACCGGCGCGCGCGGGGCACAGGAGGCCGTGCCCGCCCGGCCCGTGGACCCGGACCAGGACGCGCGGACGGCCCTCGCCCAACCGCGCACCGGCCCCGCCTTCGCGGGCGCACCGCCCTTCGACCTCGTCCTCGACCGGCGCGGCACGCCGCCGCTGCCCCGCGGCTGGGAGCTGCTGGAGTTCTCGTGCCCGGCCGGGGACGCGGTCACCCTCTCGCTGCGCCGCACCGGCACCGGCCCGGTCCTGTGTGCCGAGTCCGCCGCACCGGCCGGACAGGACCGCCTGCGGGCGCTGCTCGACCTGTGGGAGGGCCTGCTCGCGGACCTGCTCGCCCGCCCCGGTGCCCCGCTGTCCGCACTCGCCCTGCTCCCCGCCGGCCAGGAGGAGCGGCAGGCCGCGGTGCTCGCCCGCGCCCAGGCACGGGCCGCCGCGGCGCCCGCCGCGCCCCTGGCCGCCCGCTTCCGGGAGCACGTCAGGACCCGGCCCGACGCGCCCGCCTGCCGCCAGGGCATCCGCACCTGGAGCTACCGGCGGCTGGGCCGCCGTGCCGCCGCCGTGGCCGCCCGGCTGGCCGGACTCGCCGACGGTGCCGTCGTCGCGGTGCTGGCCGACGCCGAACCCGACCTGCTCGCCGCACTGCTGGCGGTCTCCTCGCGCGGCGCCACGTTCCTGCCGCTGTCCCCGCAGGAACCCGCCGCCCGGCTGCGGGACGCCCTCGTACGCTCCGGCGCGTCCCTGCTGCTCACCGGCACCGGCGCACCCGCCGTCCCGGCCCCCGAAGGATGCCCCGTCCTCGCGCTGCGCGACCTCGAGGACGCCGGGCCGGACGGGGAGGAACTGCCCGCGCCGCCCGCCGGGGACTTCGCGGCCCCGGCGTATCTGCTGCGCACCTCCGGTTCGACCGGCGTGCCGAAACTGGTTGCGGTCGGCCGGCCCAGCCTGGACAACTACCTGGACTGGGCCGCCCGCGCCCTGCTGGCCGGCGGCAGCCCGGTCCCCGTGGTCTCCAGCCCCATCTTCGACGCCAGCCTCAAGCAGACCCTGGGCCCGCTGTACGCGGGCGGCTGCGTGCAGCTGCTGACCGCCCACCGGCTGGACCTGGAGGCGGTCCGCGCCGAACTGAGCCATATGGCGGCGCCGGTCACGCTCAACTGCGTACCGAGCTACTTCTCGGCGCTGCTGTCCGACGAGGAGGACGCCGGGGACGGCCCGACGATGCGCCTGGACCGGCTGCTGCTCGGCGGCGAACCGCTCTCCGCCGACCTGCTGCGCCGGATCCGGGACCGCTATCCGGCCGTCGAGGTGTGGAACTTCTACGGCCCCACCGAGACCACGTCGACGGCCACGGCGGGACCGATGCACCCGGCGGGCGGCATCCATGTCGGCACACCGGTGGCCGGTGCCGCCGTCGCCGTCGTCGACCGGCACGGCGCGGTGCTGCCGGAGGGGGTCGTCGGGGAGGTGGTCATCGCGGGCCCCGGAGTGGCCCTCGGCTACCTCGGCGAGGGGCCCGGCCCGTCGCCGTTCACCACGGTGCGGCCGGCCGGACGGACCGTCCGGGTCTACCGGACCGGCGATCTCGGCCGGCTCGACGGCGACGGCAACCTCCGGGTGGCGGGCCGCCGGGACAGCCAGATCAAGCTCAACGGGTGGCGGATCGACCTCCAGGAGGTCGAGCAGGTCGCCCGCCGGGCGCCGGGCGTGCGCGAGGCCGTCGTCGTACTGGACGACCGCACCGGCACCCCCTGCCTGCGCGCCTTCGTCACCGGCCGGGACGCCGAGCCCGCCGCCGTCCGGCGCGCCCTGGGCGAGCTGCTGCCCCGGCCGATGGTGCCCGCCTCGGTGACGGTGCTGCCCCGCTTCGACACCACCGCCACCGGCAAGGTCGACCGGGCCGCCCTCCTGGCCCGCGCGACCGGGCCCGCGTAGCGGCGCCCGGCACCCGCACGGCCGGAGCCGGGCGTCCCCCCCCGAGGGGACGCCCGGCTCCTTCGGCTGCGGCGCGGACCCCGTCCCCGGAGCCCGGCTGCCCGCCCCGCCGCCCCCCCTCGCGGCCGCCTACCGCTCGCGCAGGGCCTCGCCGAGCCGCGCCGCGACCCCGGCGTCGGTGATCACGGAGTAGTGGTCGGTGTCCGCGACCACCACCGGATCCACGGCGCGGCCGAGCAGTTCGGCCCAGCCGAGGGCCGCGGTGGTCCCCTCGGGCCTGCGCTGGGCGCCCGCGGCGAAGAGCAGCACCCGGGTCCCCGGCAGCCGGGGCGTGGCCGCCCGGTACCGGGCGGCGCAGGCGCGGTGCGCGCCGAACAGGGCGAGGCGGCGGCGGAGTTCGGCGGTCGTCTCCGCCTCCGGCGCCCCCGCCTGCGGTGTGCGCAGCAGGGCCGCCTCGGTCTCGGCCGGGTCGGCGCCGGTGAGCCGCCCCACGTCCTCGGCGAAGGCCCGCAGATCGGCACGGGCGGAGGACGCGGTGCCGCCGTAGGCCGGGCCGCCCGGCGCGTAGCTGTCCAGCAGGACGAGGAGTTCGGTGCGCTCCCCGTCGAAGGAGAGCTGCCGGGCCATCTCGGCGGCCACGGCACCGCCGAAGGACCAGCCGCCGAGCCGGTACGGTCCCGAGGGCCGCACCCGCCGCAGTTCGTGCAGATACCGGGCGGCCAGCTCGCGCAGGTCGCGCGGCACCGGCCCGCCGTCCAGGGCGGGCGCGCGGAAGGCGTGCACGGCCGGTCCCGGGGGCAGCGCCCGCACCAGCGGCCGGTAGCAGACGACGTCGCCGCCCATCGGATGCACGAGGAACAGCGGGCTCTCCGCCGCGGGCCCCTCCCGCAGCAGGAGCAGCGGCCCCTGATCGCCCGTGGCGCCGCCGCCGTGGCCGTCGCTGCCGCTGCCTTCCGCCGCGCCGCCGGTGCCCGCGTTGCCCTCGGGGCCCTCGGCGCCGAGGGCGGCCAGCACCGGGGCCAGCCGGTCGACGCGCGGCGCGGCCAGCAGGTCCCGCAGGGACACGGCCACGCCGAACTCCTTGCGGATCCGGGTGATGAGGACCGTGGCGAGCAGTGAGTGCCCGCCGACGGCGAAGAAGTCGTCCGTCACCCCGGTCTCCGGCCGCCCGAGGACATCGCGCCAGACGCGCAGCAGCCTGGCCTCCTCGGGGGTGCGCGGCTCGGCGCGCCCGGCCGGGGCGGCGGCCCGCGGGGTGCCCGCCGCGCCGCCCAGCAGCGCGTCGCGGTCCGGTTTGCCGTTGGGCAGCAGCGGCAGCGCGTCGACGAAGAGGACCAGGGCGGGCAGCAGCGCCGCGGGCAGCCGTCCGGCCGCGTGCGCGCGCAGCGCCTCGGTGCTCACCCGGGCGTCCGGGACCCGGACGACGTAGGCGACGAGCGAGACGCGGTCCGCGTCCCGGTGCGGTTCCACATGGCAGCCGGTCACCTCGGGATGCGTGGCCAGGGCCGCCGCCACCTCGGCCGGGTCGGCGCGTACGCCGTTGACCTTGACCACGGAGTCCCGGCGCCCGGTCGGGACGATCGCGCCGTCCGCGCCGACCACGGCCGTGTCCCCGGTCCGGAAGAGCAGGTCGTCCGGATCCGGCTCGCGGCAGAAGGAGTTGGGCCGGAAGCCGCCCGGCTCGCCGGACAGGTACCGCGCCCGGTAGGGCGTGCGCAGGACGATCTCGCCCCGCTCGTACGGCAGGCAGGGCCGCCCGTCCCGGCCCAGCACCGCGACCTGGGCGCCCGGCAGCGGGCCGCCGACGGGCAGCACACCCGCGCCGGGCCGCTCGGGCACCCGCAGGAAGGTCTTGATCATCATGGTCTCGGTGGGACCGTAGAAGTTCACGATCTCGGCCCGGCAGCCCCGCAGCCCGGTGCGCAGCCGCGTCACCAGCTCCCCGGTCAGCGGTTCACCGGCCAGGCAGATCAGCCGCAGCGCCGACAGGTCGGGCCCGGCGGCGTCGGCGCCCAGCGCCAGCCAGGACGCCGCCACCGAGGGGGTGGTGTGCACGACGGTGATCCGTTCGGCCGCCAGCCACTCCAGCAGGCGCAGCGCGTCCTCCCGGGCCGCCGCCGGGGGCAGGCAGAGCGCAGCCCCGGCGGTCAGCGGCACGAACACGTCCCGCAGCACGGCGTCGAAGGAGAACGTGGTGAGCTGGGCGACGCGGTCACCGGGACCGATCGCGAACTCCGCCCGCTCCCAGGCCGCGAAGTGGTCGAGGCCGCGGTGCGCGCCCAGCACGCCCTTGGGCGTGCCGGTGCTCCCGGAGGTGAAGAACACACAGGCGGGCGCGTCCGGCGAGGGCGGGCCACCCGGTGCGGGGCCGTCCGGCGTGCCGGGGTGCGGCACTTCCGGTACGGCGCCGGGGGCCGCGTCCGCCGCGCGGGCGACCTCCACGACGGGCAGCCCCGCCGCCTCGCACCACGGCGGACGGCGGTCGCGGCCCGCCGCCAGCACCGCCGTGGCACCGGCCAGCTCGGCCAGGGCGCGCTGCCGGGCCTCGGGCAGCTCCTCGTCGACGGGCACGGCGACCGCACCGGCGGTCACGGCCGCGAGCAGCGCCGTGACCGCGTCCGGGTGCTTGCCGCCGACGACCGCCGTGACCTCGCCCGGCCGCAGCCGCCGCGCCGTCGCGGCCACCCGCGCGGCCAGCTCCCCATAGCCGAGCCGGCCACCGGCGCAGCGCAGCGCGGTCGCGCCGGGGGTCTCGGCCGCGCGGCGGGCGAACTCGGCCGCCACCCGCGGCTGCGGCCGGGCGGGCAGGGCCGCGCCGAACGGATGGGCGGGGCGGCCCGCGCCGGACACGGCCCGCGGCCGGTCCGGCTCCCGGACGGCCGCCGCCAGCAGCGCCACCAGCCGCCCGCCCAGCGCGTCCACCGATCCGGCGTCGAACAGGTCGGTGTGGTACTCGACGTCCAGCCGCAGCCGGTCCCGCTCCGCGCGCGCCACGAGCGTCAGGTCGAACTTGGCGGCCGGGGCGAGCGCGGCGTCCGCGGGCAGTTCACCGCCCGACAGCTGCCGCACCAGGCGGCCCGTGCGCCCCGAGCCGTCCGGCGGCATCCGCAGCATCACCTGGAAGACGGGCGTCCGGCTCGGATCGCGGACCGGCCGGACCGCCTCGACCAGCCGGGAGAACGACAGGTGCTGGTGCGGGTGCGAGGCCAGCAGCACCTCGCGGACCCGGCCCACGGCCTCGTCGAAGTCCGGCCCGCCGCCCAGGTCCAGGCGCAGCGCGTGGGTGCGCACGAAGAAGCCCACGGTCTGCTCCGTGTCGGCCCGGTCCCGGCCCGCGCTGTCGGTGCCGAGGACCACCTCGTCCTGGTCCGCGGTGTGCGCGAGGACCAGCCCGAAGGCCGCGAGCAGCGCCATGTAGGGCGTCACGCCCCGGTCGCGGCAGTACGCGCTCAGCGCGGCCCCCAGCCCGTCCGGCACCGGCACCGGGCGTACCGCACCGCGATGGGTGCGCACCGGGGGCCGGGGGCGGGCCGTGGGCAGGTCCAGGACCGGGGGAGGGGTGCCCAGGTGCGCGCGCCAGAAGGCGACGGCCGCCGCGCGCCGGGCCTCCTGGCCGGGCCCGCGCGAGCGCAGCGCGTGCTCCGCGAAGCGCGGCGCGGGCGCCGCCGCCTCCGGCTCCCGCCCCTCGCGGGCCGCGTGGAGCAGCCCGTCCAGCTCCCGCAGCAGGATGTCCCACGACCAGCCGTCGCAGGAGAGGTGATGCACGGTCAGGCCGAGGAACTGCTCGGCGGACCCGTCGGCGCACCGCACCAGCCGGGCCCGCAGCGGCCTGCCCTCGGTGAGCGCGAACGGCCGGGCGCCCTCGGCGGTGAGCCGGTCCAGCGCCTCGTCGCGCCCCGCCGCCCCGGGCAGCACACCGAAGTCCGCCGGGCCGGGCGGCAGCACCCGCTGCACCGGCCGGTCCTCGTCCACCACGAACGCGGTGCGCAGCGCCTCGTGCCGGGCCACCAGGCGGTCCAGCGCCGCGCGCACCCACGCGGCCGGTACACCGGCGGGCAGCGCCAGCACCCCGGCCATGTTGTAGGCGCCCGCCTCCGGGGCGAGCTGTTCGAGGAACCAGACGCCCTCCTGCTCGGGAGTGAGCGGGATGCCCTGCTCGGGGGTGAGCGGGATGCTCTGCCCGGGGGTGAGCGGGATCCGCCCGTCCTGCTCCGCGCCGCCGTCCGCCGCCGCCGTCTCCCCGGGCGTGGGGCCCAGCGCGTCGAGCCGGGCGGCGAGCGCGGCCACCGTGGGCGCCTCGAAGAGGTCCCGCAGTTCCAGCGGGGCGCCGAAGTCGCGCCGTACCCGGGACAGGACGCGCGCCATCAGCAGCGAGTGGCCGCCCAGCGCGAAGAAGTCCGCCGCCCGGTCCTCCACCGGCACGCCCAGCACCTCGGCCCAGTATCCGGCGACCGCCTCCTCTGTCCCGCCGCGCGGCGCGCCCGCCTGCTCCCGCGCGGCGGCGGGATCCGCCCCGGCGGCGGGCAGCGCCCGCCGGTCGAGGGTGCCGTACGCGGTCAGCGGCAGCGCGTCGAGCGGGACGACCTCGGCGGGCACCGCGGCGGCCGACAGCCGCTCGGCCACGGCCCGCCGCAGCGCGTCCGGGTCCAGGCCGGTGCCCGCCGCGGGGACGACATGGGCGACGAGCCGCCGCTCACCGGCGCCGTCCTCCGGCACCGGTACCGTCACCGCGGCCGAGGCGACCGCCGGATGTCCCGCGAGCACGGCGCCGACCTCGGCGGGATGCACCCGCACGCCCTGGATCCTGACCTGGTCGTCCCGGCGTCCCAGGCACTCCACCGAGCCGTCCGGGAGGTACCGGCCCAGATCCCCGGTGCGCCGCGCGGGCCCGTACGCGCCGTACGCATCGCCCGTGCCGTTCCTGTCGCTTGTGCCGTTCGCGTCGCTCGTGTCCACGAGGATCTCGCCCAGTTCGCCGACGCCGCACGGCCTTCCGCGCCGGTTGACCACGAGCAGCCGGGTGCCGTCGATGCCGCGGCCGACCGGCACGATGCCCTCGCCCGGCTCCTCGGGCACCGGGTACCAGGCGGCGACCGGCGCCGTACCGGGGGCGCCGTACAGGTTCACGCACCGCGCGGCGGACGCGGGGAACGCCCGGCGCCACCGCCGTACCAGCGCCGCCGGGAGCGGTTCGCCGGACAGGCACAGCAGCCGCAGCCCGGACAGGTCGGGCGCCGGGTGCCCCGCGCCTTCCTCCTCCCCTCGGCCGAGCAGCGCGCCCAGCGCGGTCGGGGCCGTGTGCAGCGCGGTGGCGCCCGAGGCGGCGAGCCGGGCGAGGACCGCCGCCGGGGCCTCCGGCGCACCGCCGGGAGACGGCAGGCAGACGGCGCCCCCGGCGACCAGCGTCGGCAGCACGGCCCGGACCAGGACACCGGCGGTGAACCCCGCGAGCTGCGCCACGCGTTCGCCCGGCCCGCAGGGCAGCGTGCGCGCCACCCATGCGACCTGGCGGGCGAGGGTGTCGTGGTCCATCGTCACGGTCACGGTGCGGGGGAGGCCCGGGGAGTCCCCGGCACCGGAGCCGTCGGAGCCGTCGGAGCCGTCGGAGATGCCGGAGCTGTTGGAGTCCTCGGAGCCGAGGACCAGACAGGCGTCGTCGTGGGCCGGCGAGGGCGCGGGCTCCGCGTCTCCCGCGTCCGCACCGCGTGTCACCAGCTCCGCGAAGGCGAGCGTCCGCACCGCGTCGGCTGCCGGGCCGCCGTCCGCCGCCCCGGCCCGCAGCAGCAGGGCCGCCCCCGTCTGTGCCAGGAGCGCCGCCCGGGAGTCCGGCGGCAGCGACGGATCCAGCGGCAGTACGACGCCCCGCGCCCACAGGGCCGCGAGCAGCGCGGTCACCGCCGCCCCCGGGTCACCGCCGTCCACGGCGACCACCGTGCCGGGGCGGAGCCCCCGCGCGCACAGCGCGGCGGCGCCGTGCCGCACCCGGTCCAGCAGCGTGCCGTAGCTCAGCTCCCCGTCCGGCAGGACCAGGGCCACCGCGTGCGGGGCGGACCGCGCCCGCCGCTCGAAGAGTTCCAGGACGCCGGCCGGGGCCTGCGGGCGCGGGTCGGTGCGCGGGTCGGTGGTGAGGGGGGACGTGGTCATCCGGCACTCCAGGTCAGACGAGGTCAGACGGTGGCGGGGCGGGCACGGGCAGGCACGGGCGGACACGGGCGAGTTCGGGCAGGGGGCGTGGGGGAGGCTCAGACGAGGGAGTGGTCCCAGACCGGGGCGTCCGGGTCGGCCAGCGCCTGGTCGGCGAGGGCCGCGAGCTGCCGTGCCATCGCCGCGCCGCGGGCCGGTCCGAACATGCCGTCGGGGTGGACGAGCAGGGCCGGCAGACCGGGCCCGGCCGGAAAGACCTCCAGCTTCAGCTCGTAGTGCGTCTGGCCGGACTGCTCCTGGACCACGCTCACCTCGCCCGCCCCGGCGGCGGACCGCCACGAGGGGATGTTCTGCACCACCAGCAGGTTCTGGAAGAGCGGCAGACTGCCCGAGCGCCGGTCCACGCCGAGATCGGCCACGATCCGGTCGATGGGCACCCCGGCGTGCCGGTGGCCGTGCAGGGTCGACGTCCGGGCCTGCGCCAGCACGTCCCGGAAGGTCGCGTCCTCCTCCAGCCGCAGCCGGTGCGGCACGGTCGTCACGAAGCAGCCCAGCATCGAACGCGTCCACTCGGGCGTCCGGTTGGCGCTCGGCGAGGCCACGACCACGTCCTCCTGGTCGGCGAGCCGGGCCAGCCAGAGGCCGAACAGGGCCAGCAGCGCCATGTGCCCGGTGACCCGCTCGCGGCGGCAGAAGGCGGCCAGGCGCTCGTCCGTGCCCTCGCTCCAGACGACGGGCCGCACGGCGGCCGGGACGCTCAGCCGCCCGGGGCGCGGCCGGTCGGCGGGCAGGGCGATCCGGGGTGGCGCGCCCGCGAGCCGCTCGCGCCAGTGGGCGCGGGAGTCCGCGAGTTCCGCCCGCGCCTCCTCGTGCCGGGCCCGCTCGTGCAGCCAGGCCGCGTGGTCGAGGAGCTGCGGGGAGCCGCTGGGCGGCGCGGGCGGCTCCCCGCGTCCGACGCGCGCCCAGTCGTCGGCGAACTCCCGGGCGAGCAGCGACCAGGACCAGCCGTCGGTGGCGATGTGATGGAGCGTCAGGACCAGCAGGTGGTCGTCGGGCGCGAACCGCACCAGCCGCGTCCTCACCGGCGGCCCGGCCGCCAGGTCGAAGGGCGCCGCCCCGGCCTCGGCCACCAGGCGCCGCACCCGCTCGTCCCGCTGTGCCGGTCCGAGCCCCGGCATCTCCTCGGTCGGGGGCAGCTCGACACCGCCGGGCGCCTCGACGACGGCCAGCGGGCTGCCGTCGCGCTCCGGATAGCGGGTGCGCAGCACGTCGTGCCGCGCGAACAGCGCGGCCAGACAGCGGCGCAGGTCCGCCGGATCGGCGGCGCCGCGCAGCCGCAGCCCGGTCGGGGCGTTCATCGCGGTGCCGTCCGGCTCCAGCCGCTGGAGGAACCACATCCGCTCCTGCACCGGCGCGGGCCGCAGCGGCCGCGAGGTGTCCGCACGCGCCGGTCCGTCCGGCCGCGCCGCGGTGCCCGCCTCCGCCACGGCCGCGCGCAGCCCGTCCAGCGTGGGGCGGCGGAAGAACACGTCCAGCGCCACCTCGGCGCCCAACTCGTCGCGTACGGCGGCGAGCAGGGCCAGCGCCTGGAGCGAACTGCCGCTGGAGGCGAAGAAGTCCCGGTCCCCGGCGACACCGGGACCGAGCACCCGGTTCCACACCGCCGCCAGCCGGTCCCCGGCCCCCGATCCGGACCCCGCCCCCGGCCCTCCGGCCGTTCCCGCCCCGGGCGCCGAGGCCGCTCCCGCCCCCGGCTCCCCGGCGGCCCCCGCATCGGGCGCCGAAGCCGCCCCCGGCCCCCCGGCCGCCCCCGCCCCCGGCGCCGGGACCGTCTCCGTGCCCCGTGCCCCGGCCGTCTCCGGCGGGGGCCACGGCAGCGCCGCCCGGTCCGTCTTGCCGTGCGCGGTCAGCGGCAGGGCCGTCAGCGGCACCAGCACCGCCGGGACCAGCGCGGGCGGCAGCGTGCCGCGCAGCAGGGCGGTCCACCGCCGGCGCAGCGCGGCGTCCACGGGCTCCCCGGCCACCGGATAGCCGACCAGCAGCGCGGTGCCCGAGCCGCTGTGCCGCACCGCGGCGGCGGCCTGGCGCACCCCGGGGAGCGCGGCCAGCGCCGCCTCCACCTCGCCCAGTTCGATCCGTACGCCGCCGACCTTGACCTGGCCGTCGCGGCGCCCGTGGTACTCCAGCACCCCGTCGGGCCTGCGGCGTGCCAGGTCACCGGTGCGGTACAGCCGGGCGCCGGGCCCGTCGCCGTACGGGTCGGGCGGGAAGCACCGCGCGGTCAGCTCGGGCCGGTTCAGATAGCCGCGGGCGACCTGGACGCCGCCGACGCACAGCTCGCCCCGCTCCCCGTCCGGCACCGGTCGCAGCCGTTCGTCCAGCACATGCAGCCGGACGCCGGTGATGGCGCGGCCGATGGGCACCGGCGCGTCGTCCGGCTCGTCCGGCCGGCACCGCCAGTGCGTCACGTCCACGGCGGCCTCGGTCGGCCCGTACAGATTGTGCAGCTCGACGTCCGGCAGGGCGGCGAAGAAGGCCCGCCGCAGCCCCGGCGTGAGCGCCTCGCCGCTGCACAGCACCCGCCGCAGCCGGGGACCCGCGTCCACCTCGGGCAGCCGGAGCAGCTCGGCGAGCATGCTGGGCACGAAGTGCGCCGTCGTCACCCCGTGTTCGCGAATCGTACGGACCAGGGCACGCGGGTCGCGGTGTGCCCCGGGGGCGGCCATGACCAGGGTGGCGCCGGTCAGCAGCGGCCAGAAGAACTCCCAGACGGAGACGTCGAAGGTGTACGGCGTCTTCTGGAGCACCGTGTCGCCGGGCCCGATCCGGAAGGTGTCCTGCATCCAGCACAGCCGGTTGACGATGGCCCGGTGCTCGGTCAGCACGCCCTTGGGCAGCCCGGTGGAACCGGAGGTGTACAGCACGTACGCGAGGTCCCGGCCCGCCGCCGCGTCCAGCCCGTCGGCGCCCGCCCCCGCCGGGCCCGCGTCCGGGGCCGCCGCCGCGTCGGGCGCGAGCAACGGCACCCCCGACCCGGCCGGCACCTCACGGGCGTCCCCGGCGCCTCCGCCCTCTCCGGGGCCCTGCGGGTCCCCGAGGTCCGTCACCACCGCGACCGGTCCGGCGTCGCCGAGCAGCGTCCGCAGCCGGGCGGGCGGGTCCTCCGGGGAGAGCGGGAGGTACGCGGCACCGGACCGTACGACCGCGAGCACGGCGACCGCCAGGGACACCGACCGCTCCAGGCGCAGGGCGACCACCCGGTCGGGACCCGCGCCCAGGGCCCGCAGCCGGTGCGCGAGCGCCGCGGAGGCCCGCTCCAGCTCCGCGTAGGTCAGGGTCCGCTCCCGGTCCACCACGGCCGGGAGCCCCGGGGTGCGTCGGCACTGCGCCACCACCAGCCCGGCGAGGGACCGCGCACCGGCCGCCGGGACGGCAGCGGCAGCGGCGGTGGTGGCGGCGGTGGTGACGGCGGTGGCGGTGGTGGCGGCGGTGACTTCGGCGGACGGAGGAGGTCGACGGAGCTCAGCGGTCATCGAGGGTCCCTCTCGGCATTCCGGGGGTACGACCGAACCGGCCCCGGGGCGCGGCTCGCCGCCGCCCCGGACAGCTCCGGAACGTAGCACCGCCACCCGGCACCGGCCGGGCTCGTCCAGCCCTTCTCGACCGCACCTTCAGACGGCCCCGTCCGCCCCGCCACGGCCCCCGCCACGGCCCCCGCCACGGCCCCGCGCGGTGGGACTCACGGACCGCTCCAGGAACGCTGGAACCCGCGCCGGGCCGCCTTGACCGGCGTCGCCCCCGGCCGTTGGATGACACCCCATGAGCCGGACCAGGCACGTTCCCACGACGGACTCGCCGCACATCCCCGGCGAGCGGCGCACGGCGGAAGCCACCCCATGACCGCCCATGTACCGCACGGCACCGCCGCGGGATCCGCCCCGGGCGCCCCACCCCCGGCGCCCCTGCCCTGGCGGCTGTGGACCGTCTGCCCCTCGCACGGCACCGGCTTCGCCGGAGCGCACCCGGCCGACGGGCCCGGCTATCTGCGCCTCCTCGGCGAGCACTGCGCGTGGGCCGAGCGGCTGGGCGCCGACGCCATGCTCGTCTACGACTTCTGGCAGGCCCTCGACCCGTGGACGGCCGCCCAGGAGGTACTGGCCCGCAGCCGCGCCCTCGAACCGGTCGTCGCGGTCACCGCCCCGCTGTCCCGGCCCGCGACGGTGGCCCGCCGCGTGTCCTCGCTGTCCTACCTCCACGGCCGGGCCGTCCACCTGAACATCGTCGCCGGTGCCCGCGGCACGGACCTCGGCCTGCTCGGCGCCGACCCGACGCCCCCGGACGAACGGCAGCTCCGCTGCGCCGAGTTCGCCGCCTGCGTCCGTGCGGTCCTGGCCGGCCGACCGCACGAGTCCACCCACTACCGCGTCCACGCCCCCTCCCCGTCCCTGTCCCCTTCCCCCTCCCCGTCCCCTTCCCCCTCCCCGTCCCTGTCCCCAGGCCCGCTGTCCGGCCGCACCCCGCGCCTGTACGCGCCGGCCTCCGCCTCCCCGGGCTTCGACGCGTTCGCCCCGCTGCTCGACGGCTGCCTGGTGATGGCCAAGCCGTACGACCGGCTCGCCGCCGAGACGGCACGGCTGGCGGAGCAGGGCGCCACCGGGGGAGTGGCGCTGATCGTCGGCATCGTGGCGCGCGAGACCTCCCGCCGGGCGCGGGAGGCGGCCGTCGCCGCGTACGGCGGCTCCCGCCGGGACGCCCTGCTGCGCAAGCTCTTCACCGACGGCCTGACCTCCACCCAGCACCGCGCCACACTCGACCTGGCCGAGCGGTCCGAGTGGCACGACGACTGCCTCTGGTACGGCGCCGGACGCGTCGGCATCGACACCCCCAAACTCGTCGGCGGCTACCGCGAGGTGGCCGACGCCCTGCTGCGCCTGGCCGCGCTCGGCATGACCACACTGGTGGTCGACCTCCCGGCCGACCCGGCGGAGTACGCCCATGTGGCGCGGGTGCTCGACGAGGCGGCGCTCGCGGCGGCGGCCCCGGCAGCGCCCGCGGGGGAAACAGGGCGCCCGGCCTGATCGTGCGGCCCTGACCTGGCCGATCGTGTAGAACGAGGGCATGAGCCAGTCGACAACTGCCCCCGCACCGCCCACGATCAGCGCGGACGGCCTGCTGCTGCGCCCGCTGACCGAGGCGGACGAGCCCGCCGTCGCCGAAGCCCTGCGGGACGCGGACATCCTGCGCTGGGCGGTGGGCAGAGCCGTGACCGGGGCGGCGCCGGGCGAGCGTGCCCGCGCCTGGCTGGCCCCGCGCCTCGCCTGCTGGCGCAGCGGCACCGCGGCGTTCGCGATCGCCGCCCCGGACCGCGGGACCCTGCTCGGCTCGCTCAGCGTCCGGGAGATCAACCGCCTGCCCGACCAGGCCGTGGTGACCTACTGGGTGACCCCGGCGGCCCGCGGCAGGGGCCTGGCCGCCGGGGCGCTGGACGCCGCGGCGCGCTGGGCGTTCGCCCCGGCCGCGGACGGCGGCCTCGGACTGCACCGCGTCACCCTGGACCACGCCGAGCCCAACATCGGCTCGTGCCGGGTCGCCACCCGGGCCGGCTTCCGCCTGGAGGGCACCATGCGGGACTTCTACGTCGACACCGACGGCATCCGCCACGACTCCCACCTGCACGCCCGCCTCGCGAGCGACGGCCCGCACCCGCGGGGGTAGCCGCGCCCCGGCTCAGCGGCCCTCCGGGCCCCCGAAGATTCTCGGGCGTCCGGTGCCCGGCACCTGGGGCTGGGGTGCCGGTGGGCTGTCGGTGCCGTGTCGCCGGTCTGTCGACGGTCTGTCGACGGCCGCCCGGATCGTGGTACCGGCAACAGCGCAGCTCAGGAAGGACACACCATGACCACCACCCCGGTCACGATCATCGGCGCGGGACTCGGCGGCCTCACGCTGGCCCGCGTCCTGCACGTCCACGGCATCCCGGTCACGGTCCATGAGGCCGAACCCGCACCGGATGCGCGCGCGCAGGGCGGGATGCTCGACATCCACGACTACAACGGGCAGATCGCCCTGGCGGCGGCCGGGCTGACGGAGGAGTTCCGGGCCATCGTCCTGGAGGGCCGCCAGGCGATGCGCGTCCTGGACCGCGACGGCGCCGTCCTGCTCGACCGGCCCGACGACGGCACGGGCGGACGCCCCGAGGTGCAGCGCGGCGAGCTGCGCCGGATCCTGCTCGGCTCGCTCCCGGAGGGCACCGTCCGCTGGGGCAGCAAGGTCACCGGCACCCGCACCCTCGCCGACGGCCGCCACGAGGTGGCGTTCGCGGACGGCGGGACCGTCGTCACCGGACTGCTGGTCGGCGCGGACGGCGCCTGGTCGCGGGTCAGGCCGCTGCTCTCGGACGCGGTGCCCGCGTACGCCGGCGCGTCCTTCGTCGAGACGTACCTCTTCGACGCCGACACCCGGCACCCGGCCGCCGCGAAGGCGGTGGGCGGCGGGGCGATGATGGCGCTGGCGCCGGGCGGGGGCATCCAGGCCCACCGGGAGGACGGCGGCAGGCTGCACACGTATGTGGCGCTCTCCAGGCCGCGGGAGTGGTTCGACGCCGTCGACTTCTCCGACGCCGCCGGGGCCATCGCCCGGATCGCGCAGGAGTTCGACGGCTGGGCGCCGGAACTCACCTCCCTGCTCACCGAGAGCGACTCCGCGCCGGTGCTGCGCCCGCTGTACGGCCTGCCGGTCGGCCACCGGTGGGACAGGGTGCCGGGAGTGACCCTGATCGGCGACGCCGCCCACCTGGCGCCGCCGAACGGCGAGGGCGCCAACCTGGCGATGCTCGACGGCGCCGAACTCGCCCTGGCCCTGGCCGCGCACCCGGGCGACACCGAGGCCGCCCTCACCGCGTACGAGCGGGACATGTTCCCGCGCGGCGCCGAGGCCGCCACCGACGGCGCGGAGCTGCACGCGCTCATGTTCGGCGAGGACGCGCCGCACGGTCTGCTCGCGGCGTTCGCGGCGGGCGAGGAGGAGGCCGCCGGGGCGCACCCCGGTCAATGAGTCCGGCCGGTCGGCGAACCTGGCCGGTCAGCGACTCGGAGTCCGGCCGGTCAGTGAGTCGGAGTCCGGCCGGTCAGTGAGTCGACGAGGGCCAGGGCGTCGTCGACGGAGCCCGCCGGGTCGTCGAGCGGGTACAGCACGCCCCGGACCGTACGGGAGGAGTCGACGACGAGGGTGAGCCGCTTGAGCCGGTCCGCGCCCCCCGCGCGGAAGGTGGGCAGCCGCAGGGCGGCGGCCAGCTCCAGGCCCGCGTCGGACAGCAGCGGGAAGGCGATCCGCTCGTGCTCCGCGAAGGCGGCGAGCTGGTCGGGGCGCTGCGTACTGACCCCGTGCACCGCCGTGTCGCGCCGCGCGAAGTCCGCCATCCGGTCGCGGTAGGTGCACGACTCCAGCGTGCAGCCGCGGGTGCCGGGGATCAGCTCCCAGCCCGGCGGGTAGGCGTGCGCGCCGGGCGCGTAGGCCCCGGGGAAGCAGTACAGGACCGTGAGGGCCCGGTCCGCCGCGACCGGGTCGGCGGGCGCGTCACCGGGCCCGGCGAGCGTCAGCTCGGGAAGCCGGTGCCCCACCAGGGCGTGCACGCGCCGGGTCTCGGCGGAGTCGGCCGCGCTGGTCGCCGAGAGGGTGCCGTCGCCCATCACATGCCGGGCGCCCCAGTCCTGGAGGGCGACGAGGACCGGCAGCAGTCCGCGCCCGGCCGGTGTCAGGTGGTACGCGTAGCGCGGCGGGTGCGGGCTGTAGAGCCGCTTCTCCAGTACGCCGTCCGCGACCAGTCCCTTCAGGCGCTCGGTGAGCACCTTGCGGCTGATCCCGAGCCCCTCCCGCAGCGCGTCGAACTGGTGCGTGCCGCCCGCGACATCACGGATGAGCAGCAGCGTCCAGGGATCACCGACCACCGTCAGCGCCTGCGCGATGGCGCAGTCCGGATCGCTCAGCTCTGAGTAGCGCATGATCCATGAGTATAGTGAGTTCCCTAAAGAGACTCACTCGGCTCGCAGGGGGCAGGCATGGCGACGGCGGTACAGGGGCGGCCGGAGGGCGAACGGGACGGACAGGGCGGAGTGGCGGGGGCGGAGGGGGAGCCGGGGGACGGCCGGGCAGAGGTGCGGAGCGCGGCGGTGTTCTGGCGGTACTGGGGCGCGTCCACGGTGAGCGGGGTCGGCGACGCCGTGACCGGCGTGGCCCTGCCGCTGCTCGCGGTCCTCGTGCTGCACGCCTCCGCGTTCCAGGTCAGCCTGATCACGGCCGCCTCCTACGCCGCGTGGATCGTGATCGGCCTGCCGGCCGGCGTCCTCGTGCACCGGCTGCCGCTGCGCGGGACGCAGGTGGCGATGGACCTGGTCCGGGCCGTCGCGGTGGCCTCCGTGCCGGTCGCCGCCGCCCTCGGCGCGCTGAGCCTGGCACACCTGATCGCCGTCGCCCTGGTGGTCGGGCTGGCCTCGGTCGTCTTCGACGTGGGCACCTCGACCTTCCTGCCCTCCATCGTCGGCAAGGACGAGCTGACGGCCCGCAACAGCCTCACCTCGGGGACCCGGGCGGCCACCCAGCTCGGCGGCCCGTCCCTGGGCGGCGTCCTGGTCCAGGTGCTCGGCGCGGCGGCCTCGGTCGTGGTCGACGCGGTGAGCTACGTGCTGTCGGCGGCGCTCATGGCCAGCCTGCCGCGCGTCGGCCACCCGGCGCAGGAGGGCCCGCGCCGGGGCATGGGCGAGATGATCCGCGAGGGCTGGCGGTACGTCGTGCGCCATCCCGTCATCGGACCCTGCGCGGCCGACGCGACCGCCGTCAACTTCGTCTGCGGCGGCCTGATGGCGCTCACCCCGGTCTTCCTCGTCCGCACGCTCGACGCCCCGCCCGCACTGGTCGGCCTGCTGATCGCGACCGAGGGCATCGGCACGCTGGCCGGGGCCGCGCTGACCCCCCGGATCGCCGCCCGGCTGGGCACCGGCAGGGCGCTGCGCTGGGCCGCGGTGGCCGCCCCGTGCTGCGCGGTGCTGCTGCCGCTGTCCGGGCACGCCGCGGGCCTCGCCGTGTTCGCCCTGGGCAACGCCGGTTTCGCCGCGGCCGTGGTGGTGACCAGCATCGTCACCCGCACCTACCGGCAGACGGCCACACCCCCGGAGCTGCTGCCCCGGGTCATGGCCACGGTCCGCTTCATCTCCTGGGGCGCGATCCCCTTCGGCGCGCTGACCGCGGGCACCGCCGCCGCCCTGTGCGGCGACCGCGCCTCCCTCGCCCTCCTCGCCGCCCTCTCCCTGATCAGCCCCGCCGTCCTCCTCGCGAGCCCGGTCCGCCGGATGCGCGACCTCACCTGAACCGGCGCCCCGGTTTCCGCTGATCCGGCGCCCTGGCACGGCCTCCGGTACGGCGGGTTCGCGTACGCCGTACCGGGCCGTCGGCGGCCCCGGCCGCTCCCCGGGCAGCCGCCGCCCCGGCCCCGCTCAGCCGGGCAGATCCCCGGTGTACCGGTAGATGTTCCCGGCGGAGTTGACCCCCCAGACGGTTCCGTCCGCCCCGGCGCCGATGTCGGTGAGCGCGCCGGGGATCTGTACCCAGGGGCTGGCGTCGTCGCCGGTGTAGCGGTAGATGTTGCCACCGGCGTTCGCGCCCCACACCGAAGTGCGCGAACCGGCGTCGATCGCCTTCAGTCCGCCGCTGATCTGCTTCCAGGTGCTGCTGTCCTGGTCGCCGGTGTAGCGGTAGATGTTTCCGGCGGAGTTGACTCCCCAGACGGTGCCGTCGGCGGCGGCGCCGATGTCGGTGAGNNCGCCGGGGATCTGTACCCAGGGGTTGGCGTCGTTGTTGGTGTAGCGGTAGATGTTGCCGCTCGCGTTGACCCCCCACACGTTGGTCCGGGATCCCGCCGTGATCCGCGTCAGTCCGCCGCTGATCTGCTTCCAGGTGCTGCTGTCCTGGTCGCCGGTGTAGCGGTAGATGTTTCCGGCGGAGTTGACTCCCCAGACGGTGCCGTCGGCGGCGGCGCCGATGTCGGTGAGTCCGCCGGGGATCTGTACCCAGGGGTTGGCGTCGTTGTTGGTGTAGCGGTAGATGTTGCCGCTCGCGTTGACCCCCCACACGTTGGTCCGGGACCCCACCGCGATCCGCGTCAACGCGCCCGAGATCTGCTTCCAGTCGGCCATGGACCGGCTCCTTTCGCCTGAGAAGTGGCTCACCGTGACACTCCCCGAGCGAAACGATTCGCCGGACAAGTGAACTTCCTGGCGGCATACGAGAATTGTCCGCGAGGCAACGTTTGGCGACGGCGCTGCTCCGCCGGACAGGGCCGCGCCCTGCGACGGCCATCGTCAACCCGGCCAAAAGCCCTGTCCCACTCAGGGGTTGCCGATCGACGCCGAGTTGACGGCTCGGCGGATCCGTCAGGAAGCCGTCCGCGGGGGACGGGCCGCGTCGTGGCGGCGCCGGTTGTCCCCGATCTCCGTGCGGTGGGCGGCGGCCCGGTCGCCCAGCACGGTCAGGGTGTACTCCACCTTGGGCGGAACGCTCCTGGCCAACGTCGGCGCGGCCCTGGCCGGCCCGCGCAACCGGGCGCACGCCCTGCACACCGAACTCGCCGAGACCGACCCCGACGTCATCGGGGCCCGCTCCTACGCGATGTACCGCCACCGGGAGCGGCCCGAGGAGGTCATCGGCGACATGGACGCCTTCCGGGCCCTCGTCGGCCGCCCCGTGCGCGCCCGGTGATCCGTCAGCCGAACGGCCCGCAAGCGGACTCGGACCCGGACCCGGAAGCGGACCCGGACCCGGAAGCGGACTCGGCCCCGGAAAGGGACCCGGACTCGGGCGCGGAGGCGGGTCCCCCCGTCAGATAGCGGACCAGCATGGTGACGAGTTCGTCCTCGAACAGTGCGGCGTCGACCTGTCCGGGGCCCGCCATCACCCGGTGCACCACCATCTCCACCGTGGAGACGACGAGCCGGGCCGCGATGTCGGTGTCGGCGACCCGCACCTGCGGATGACGGCCGAGCAGCGCGCGGACGTACGCGATCCGCCGCTGCTCGTGGTCCGCGACCCGCTCCAGCAACTCCGGTGCCCGCGGCCCCTGTTCGATCATCACGCGGAGCAGCTTCGGGTCGTCGCGGTGGTTCTCGACGACTCCGCGCACGAAGAAGCGGATGATGCCCTCGATGGACTCCGGCAGCCCGTCCTGGTCGAGCGGTGCCGCGGCCATCCCGGCGTCGAGGTGCCGGGTCAGCAGCTCGACCAGGATCGCGTCCTTGTTCGGGTAGTACTGGTACAGCGAGCCGATCGACACCCGGGCCCGCTCCGCGATCCGGTTGGTGGTCCCGGCCGCGTACCCGTACTCGGCGAAAACGCGAGCAGCGGCGTCGAGGATGCGCTGCCGGGTCAGCTCCGCCCGGACCTGACGGGGCTGTTTACGTGGCTGAAGTCCGCGCCGGTCGGACGCCATGGCACCTCCTGCGACGGGCCGTGAAAGCGAGTAGCGCACGACCTGAGTAATTGCTCACAATAGTGTCATGAACTGCGGTGATGCGGCGACAGATCGCTGACGTCCGGCTCGCGCGCCGCCACCCTCGCCGCGCCGAAGGAAGGTGCCATGACCCCCACGACGACCTCGGCCGCCCTGCCGTCCGCCCCCGCGCGCCGCCGATTCCGCCAGGTCTCCCCACAGGAGGTGCGGGCCCGCCTCGGGCCGCCCGAGCCGCGGATCGAGGCGAAGGTGAAGGACCGCATCGACCGGTACGCCCACTGCTTCATCGCCCACTCGCCGTTCCTGGCGATGGCCACGGCGGACGCGGCCGGACGCGCCGACTCCTCGCCCCGCGGCGACTACCCCGGCTTCGTGAAGGTCCTCGACGCGCACACCCTCGCCCTCCCCGACCGCCCCGGCAACAAGATGGCCGACTCGTTCCGCAACCTCGCCGAGAACGACGGCATCGGACTCTGCTTCCTGGTCCCCGGCGTCCGCGAGGTCCTGCGCGTCAACGGCAGCGCGTACGTCACCGACGAACCCGACGTCCTGGTCCGCATGCGCACCGAGGCGAAACGGCCCGAGCTGGCGATCGTCGTCGAGGTCGCCGAGGTGTACTTCCACTGCGGGCGGGCGCTGGTCCGCTCCCGGCTGTGGGACCCCGCGAGCCAGGCGCTGGCCGAGGAGCTGCCCCCGGTCGGCGAGATCGTCGCCGCGCAGTTCGGGGGCGGGGTCGACCCGGCGCTGGTCGAGCGGTCCCTGGAGGACGCGTACCGCAGTCTCTACTGACCGGACCCACCGCCCGGCCGGCCAGACCCACCGCCCGGCCGGCCAGACCCACCGCCCGGCCGGCCAGACCCACCACCTGACCGGCCAGACCCACCACCCGGCCGACCAGACCCACCGCCCGACCGAGGGAACACCGCGCGACAGACCGAGGGAACACCGTGCAACAGACCGTCGTCGAACACATCGAACCCGTCGCCCAGGACGTCGTCGCCCTCACCCTGCGCGCCCGCGACGGACACCTCGCGCCCTGGGAGCCCGGCGCCCACATCGACCTGGAGCTGCCCAACTGGCTGACCCGCCCGTACTCGCTGTGCGGAGACCCCGCCGACCGGGACACCTACCGCGTGGCCGTCCGCCACGACCCGCTCAGCCGGGGCGGCTCGGAGTACGTCCACCGCTTCCTGCGCACCGGCCGCCCCCTCGCCGTCTCCGCGCCGCGCAACCACTTCCCGCTCGTCCCGGCCCCGGCGCATCTGTTCCTCGCCGGAGGCATCGGCATCACCCCGCTGCTGCCGATGCTGCGCGCGGCGAGGGCCGCCGGACGCCCGGCGACCCTGCTGTACACGGGCCGGTCCGCGCGCACCATGCCCTTCGTGGACGAACTGCGCCGCGCCCACGGCGACCGGGTGCGTGTCGTGGAGACCGAGCGGCAGGGCCGCCCGGACCTCACCGCGCTCGCCGCCGCGCTGGACCCGGACACCCACGTCCACTGCTGCGGGCCCGCGCCCATGCTCGCCGCCGCCGACGCGGCGTTCCCCGCCGACCGGCTGCACACCGAGCGGTTCCAGCCGACGGAGCGCGCCTTCGGCCCCGGCACGGCCTTCGAG
The DNA here is from genome assembly GCF_000373685.1 of Streptomyces sp. PsTaAH-124. Classification (NCBI taxonomy): domain Bacteria; kingdom Bacillati; phylum Actinomycetota; class Actinomycetes; order Kitasatosporales; family Streptomycetaceae; genus Streptomyces; species Streptomyces sp. PsTaAH-124. The sequence goes on from NZ_KB892168.1 coordinate 98,440, forward strand.
GCGCACTGCGCACGCTCGGGTGACACCGTCGCCGTACCGGCCGGGACCTCACTGCTGGACGCCCTCGCCGACGCCGGGCACCCGCTGCCCTCCGGCTGCCGCGAAGGTGTCTGCGGCAGCTGCGAGGTCACCGTCCTGGACGGCGAGCCGGAACACCGCGACGACATCGGCGCCGAACGGGGCCGCATGTACACATGTGTATCCCGCGCGCTGACGCCCCGGCTCGTCCTCGACCTCTGACCCGTTCTCGGCCTCTGCCCGTTCCCGACCTGCGAAAGGCACCCCGCACAGCATGCTGCCCAAGGTGCAGTCACCCACGTCCCGGCGCATGATCACGCTGGAGGTCCGCCGGACCGCCCGGACCACCCCGCACTTCGTCACCGTCACCCTCGGCGGACCCCAGCTCGAACACCTGGTGCCGTCCGGCTTCGACCAGGCCGTCCGGCTGTTCTTCCCCCGCGCGGGCCAGGACACCCTCACGATGCCCACCCTCTCCAGCGAGGCGTGGATGGCGCAGGTCCTGCTCCTGCCCAAGTCCCGCAGGCCCTGGGTGCGCAACTACACCGTCCGCCGGGTCCGCCCCGAACTCGCCGAGCTGGACATCGAGTTCGCCCTGCACGGCTCCACCCCCGCCTGCGCCTGGGCGCTGGCGGCCCGGCCAGGCGACCCGGCGGGCGTCTTCGACATGGGCCTGACCTATCTGCCCCCGCCCGGCACCCGGCGCCAGTTGCTCGTCGCCGACGAGAGCGCCGTACCCGCCGTCCTCGCCATCCTGGAGGACGCGCCCGCCGCCCTGGAGGCGGACGTCTATCTGGAGGTACCCGGGAGCGCGGACATCCGCACGGACCTCACCGCCCCCGCGGGCGCCCGGGTCCACTGGCTGCCCCGCGACGGCTCCACCGCCCTCCCCGGCCGCCTCGCCCTCGACGCGGTCAGCTCCGCGCCGCTGCCCGACGGCCCCTTCTACACCTGGGTCGCGGGCGAGTCCGGCCTCGCCACCGGTCTGCGCAGACACCTCACCCGCGACCGGGGCGTCCCGAGGACCCGCATAGCCTTCCAGGGCTACTGGCGCCACGGCCGCTCCAGCCCCGGCTGACCCCGCCCGGCTGACCCTGCCCGGCAGGCATCCCGCACGGCTAGGCGGGTACGCAGACTTCCTTGCCCTTCATCGTGTACTGCTCGATGACATCGATGAGCGGGTAGACACATCCGGCGGCGAGATAGGTGGTCCACACCTCCGTGCCGGTGTCGTCACCGGCGAAGAGCGGTCCGTGGACGGTCTTGCTGTAGTTCGCGCCGCCGCCCGTGGTGTTCTGCCAGCCGAGGCGTACGTGGACGATGTCGCCCGCGTGCTTCCAGTAGCCGACACCGATGCGGCCGGTCTGGCCCACCCCGCCGGTGACGTCGATGCAGAGGTCGCCGTTGCCCAGGTTGGTGCACCGCTGGACATAGCCCAGCGGTGAGCGGGGGGCCGCCGTCGTGGCCGCGCCCGCCGCGGTCGTCGTCGTCAGTACGGTGAGGGCGGCGGCGCCCGCGATGAGCCCGGTCCGGAGTGATGCGCGCACGGGACGTACCTCTTCTGTGAGGGGGTGTGGGAAAGCCGGCCGTGAGACACGGCCGGCGCCCTCAGCATTCAGGAGCGCCGCGCGCCCGGAACAGCGCGAAACCGGCCAAACGGTGTGATGCCGGGGTGAAGGGATCTCAACGTGACCCGCGCAACCGGAGGACATACGACGCGGTGAGTGCGACGGCGCGGTCCTCGTCCCGGGCCAGTTCCGCGAGGGCACGGGAGGAGGTGGCCCCCTCGATGCCCGCGAGCGCCTGGGCCACGGCGTGCCGCCCGTGCGCCGTGAGGGAACCGCGGGCGAGGCGGCCGGCGAGCCCGGCGGCGATCTCCTCCGCCAGGTCCGGATCACCGGCCAGCGCGCTGAGCGCATCGGCCGCGTCGACGTCGTTCGTCCCCCGGACGACCATGTCGACGAGCACCGGGACGGCCGCGGCCACCCCCCGTACGCCGAGCGCCAGCGCCGCGTGCCGGGCGACCACGGATCCGGCACCGCATCCACCGCCGTATCCCTCCTCGGGCTCGCCCCCGGCCTCGCCCAAGGCGCTCCGTAGCAGCGCGGTCGCCTCGTCGCCCGGGATCTCGGCGAGGGCCAGGACGGCTCGTTCGCGCACCTCGGCCACGGGCGAGGCGAGCCCGTCCGCCAGCAGAGCCGCCGCCTGACCGCCCGCCCGCGCCAGCGCCCACCGCAGCGCACCGGCGGCATTCGGGTCCGTCTCGTGCAGTACGGCCTCCACCAGCGCCTCCACCGGCACCGGATCCTGCCCGGCCGAGGACAGGGCCGCGCGCTGGCGCCTCCCGGCGCTCTCCGAGCCCAGGGCGTGCAGCAGCGCGACGGTCTGGAGGACGTCCTCCCAGTCGTCCGGGTCCGCCGCGCCGATCCGCCGGAGCCGGGTGAGCAGCGCCGTCTCCTCCGCGATGCGGGCCCGCGTCTGCCGGACGAGGTCGTCGACGAGCGCCGACGGCCGGAAACCCGGATCGTCCAGCGCCCGCGCGACCTCGCGCAGCGACAGCCCCAGCGACCGCAGGCTCTCGACATGGAAGATCCGCCGGATGTCCTCGGCGGAGTACTCCCGGTAGCCGGACCCGGTGCGCACCGACGGCCGCACCAGGCCCAGCGACTCGTAGTGCCTGAGCATGCGGGCACTGACCCCGGAGCGCCGTGCCACCTCACCGATCAGCACACGTATCACTCCTCCCGGCCGGTCGGTCCCAGCGCCACGACGCGCTTCGCCTCCTCGATCGCGAACTCGAACCCGGCGTCCGGGTCGCGCAACAGCCGTTCCGTGCCGACCGCGTGCGCACACACCCGGGGGTCGGAGTGCCGTGCCGCACCGCGCAGCACCGGTACGACGACGTCCGCGCCGAGCGCGATCAGCGCCCGGCTCAGACTCAGCCGCGTCTCCCGTCCGCCGCGTCCGAGCTGGGTCACCAGCACACCGGCGAGCGTGGGCACCTCGTCCTCGGGGGCCAGCACGACCGCCGCCCGCCAGGCGCACCGGGCCACCTCGTCGTCGGCGTCGGTCAGCAGCGCCCGGGTGATCGACGGCCAGGCCCGCCGGTCCCCGATCTTGGACAGGGTGTGCAGCGACTGGCTCCGTGCCCGCGCCCGCACCGAGCGGAGTTCACCGAGGAGCCGGGGCAGCGTCACCGACACCGGGTGCCGGGTGAGCGCCCAGGTCAGCATGTCCCGTACGAACAGCTCGGGCTCGACCGCGCACCGGTCGACGAGCCCGTCGACGTAGCGCGGATCCGGGTCCGTACCCGCCGCCAGCGCGGTCCGCAGCCGCACCGACGCGTCGCCGTTCGTCAGCCCGCGCAGCACGCGCGCCACGTCCGTGACGTCGTCCACCCCGTCCATCCCGTCCACCCCGGTCATCGGGACCACCTCCTGGTCCCGCAGTGAAGACCCTGCCACGGTGTCAAGGTCAAGCGGCCTCCGGTCACCCGGTCACGCTAACCGTCCTCGCCCGCCGGCCGGGCCTCCAGCGCGGCGGCCACGAACGACGCGAGCAGCGGACGCCGGTCCCGCTCGTTCCAGGCGAGCACGAGACGGCTGGGCGGGGCGTCGGCCACGGGGACGCAGACGAGACCGGCCGGAGCCGGTACGACCAGTGAGCGCGGCAGCATCCCGACCGTCCGGCCGACCGCGATCATCTGGAACAGCTGCACCACGTCGGCGACCTCGGGACCGGTGCCGTCGCCCCCGGGCACCCCCTTCCAGCGCGGCAGCGTCTCCTCGGCCAGCTCGGCCGTGCGCACCGAGGCACGCCCGGCCAGGCGGTGGCCGGACGGCACGACGGCCACACGGTCCTCGGTGTGCAGCGTCTCGTGCGCCAGGCCGTCGAGCGGGTCGAAGGGGGCGTAGAGCAGTCCCGCGTCGGCGCGGCCGTCGCGCAGGAAGTCGGCGCGGTCGGCGGGCCCGCTGAACAGGATGTCCACCTGGTGGGCGTCGGGCCGCAGGGCGTACCGGGCGAGGATCGCGGACAGCAGCCCGGCGTCGCCGCCGGGTTTGAGCACGAGCCTCAGCCGCTCCCGGGTGTCCCCGGCACGCCGGGCCCGCCGGACGGCGGCACCGACCGCGTTGAGCGCGTGCCGCCCGTGCTCCTGCAACGCCTCGCCGGCCGGGGTGAGTTCGACATGCCGGCTGGAACGCAGGAACAACTGCACACCCAGTCGGGACTCGATCCGCCGGATCGTCTTCGACAGCGCCGGCTGGGCGATCGACAGCCGGGCGGCGGCCCGGCCGAAGTGCAGTTCATCGGCGAGCGTGACGAAGTGCTCCAGCTCGCGGGTCTCCAGTTCAGCCATTCCGCCAGGTTATCGCCGCATGCCGAACCGGTCTTGGACACCGGCGGGGCGAGCCGCCGAGAATCGTCGCATGATTCACCACACGATGCTCGTGTCCTTCGACGAGCCCCTGCCCGACGCCACCCTCGATCAATACCTCACGGACATCGAACGGGCACTGCTCGACTCCGGTCTCGTACGCTCGGTCGCGGCCCGGCGGCACCTCCCCGTGCCGGGCGAGGAGGCCATCCCCGCGCTGATCGCCACCGTCGTCGTGCAGGTCGCGGTGACCGACACCGACACACTGGCGAAGGTGTTCGCCGCCCCCGGTCTGCACGAGGTCATCGCCCGCTGGCGGGCCCGGTACTCGTACAAGGTCGCCTGGGCGAACCACGAACCCCTGACCTGACCTGACCCGGCCGACCTGACCTGACCCGGCCAGGCCGGGTCAGGCCCGTCCGGTCCGGTCCGGCTCAGCGCCGCACGTCGTACACGCGGTTGGTGAGCGTCTCGTCTTGGCGATCCGGTCGGGATGGGAGTGCATGACGGCCACACCCATGCGCAACTGCCGGTCGCGGAGCTGGTCGTAGAGGCGGGAGAGGATCTCGTTGCCGCCGCTGCGGACGATCTCCGCGTGGAAGCCGCCGAGGTCGTGGAGGCAGTCGAAGAACGTCACGAGGTCGTAGCCGCCGCCGGGGAACTCGTGCGCGGCGGCCACCTCGAACGTCACGCGGTCGGCGACGCCCGCCTCCTCGGCCGGCTTCCGAGCCGCTTCGACGGAGGGCCCGTGGAAGTCGAACCCGTGGAAGCGGGACCGCGGGAACGCCGTGGCCATGAGTACGGTCGAACGGCCGAACCCGCAGCCCACGTCGGCGACCGAGGCACCGTCCCTGAGCTTGGCCTCGACGCCTTCCAGGGCGGGCAGCCACTCCCGGACGCAGCGCTCGACCAGCCCCGTCCTCGCGGCCAGTTCGTCCGAGGTGAGCGGCCCCGCGCCCGCCATCGCGGTGTACAGCCCCAGGCGGACACCCGAAGAGGTGGAGACCCCGGCGGAGGCGGCGGCGTTGTCGGCCACCACCCGTTCGAGGAATTCCCGTACGCGTTGCTCGTCCGTGATGCCGGAGACCCTTTCAAGCGGCTGATTCCGTTCCCGGTCTTCCCACGAACGGGACGTCCCGCACGGTGCACCCGGCCCGCTCCCGGTCAGCCGCGCAGATGGCGGCTCACATCACCCACCAGATGGATCCGCACCCGCCGCTCCACGAACCGCCACTCGCCGTCGCGGCGCTCGAAGCGGTCGTGGTAGCGCCCCGCGGCCACGGGCTGCAACGGGAAGTCGGGCAGGCTCTGGAACACGGTCACGTAGGCGCGCGCGGTGGCGGTGCCGGCCTCCCCGTCGACCTCGACGGCGACGTTGCTCGTGGCGTGGTGGGTCCGGGGCGTGCCGTCCTCGTAGAGGATCACCGAGTCGCGGAGCATCTTCGCCACGGCCTCACCGCCCCGGACCGGTGCGCCGCTCCCGACGAACACGGCGTCGGCGAACAGTTCCCCGACCCCGGCGAAGTCTCCGGTGTCGACCCGCTCCGCGTAGGAGGCGATCAGGTTGGTGATGGCGTGTGTGTCCGTGGTCGCGTGCATACGTATGAGACTACGTGGCCTGGTGCCCGTCGGTTCCGTACGCGGACCGGCGGGCGGGCACACCTCACTCGCCTCACTCGCCGGGGCGCGCGTCCGGCCGCGCCGCCGCGGCCTCCGCCTTGGCCCGGGTCTCGTCGGCGCGCACGGCGCGCAGCGCGGTGAACAGCTCCGCGGCCCGGTACCAGTTCGCCCGCGCCCGCGCGACGTTCCCCTGCTCCAGCTCCGCGGTGGCGAGGTGGTCGAGCACATCGGCCACGTTGTAGTCGTCGAGGACTTCCTGGTAGATACCGAGCGCCGTGCCGTAGTGCGCGATCGCCGCGGTGAGGTCGCCCGCGCGCTGCCGGGCGTGCCCCATGTGCCTCCAGGTCGCCGCCTCGTCATGGCGGTTCCCGGTCTCCCGCAGCAGCGGAAGCACCTCCTCGCAGGTCGCGACGGCCTCCTTCGGATCGCCGGACACACAGAGGAAGTACGCCACGATGGCGAGCGCCCGCGCGACCTCGTAGGGCTGGCCGAGGCTCCGGGCGAGGGCCAGGCTGTTGCGGGCGTGCCGCAGGCCCTCGTCGTAGCGCTGCTCGTAGTGGCGTATCCGGCTGGCGTGCCGCTCGGCCTGGAGCTGCTCGTCCAGGGGCAGCCGGGGAAGCTGGCCCAGGATCACGCCGAGCAGTTCACCGGCCTCGTCGAGGTCGCCCTGCTCGACGAGCGCACGCGACAGGTTCGCTCCGGTCCGTGCGACGCCGACCGGATCGTCGAGGGTGAGGGCGGCGTCGAGCGCGGTGCGGCAGGCGGCGATCTCCTCAGCCCAGCGCCCGGTGACCGAGTTGTAGGCCACCCACTCCAGCGTGAGGTCGAGGCGGTGGCGCAGCAGCCGCGGGTCGTGGAAGGCGCGCAGAGCGGCGTCGGCGGTGGACTCCTCCCGGCGGTACCACTCCAGCGCCTCCTCGCGGTCGCCGGTCTCGACACGCGCCACACCCGGCACCGGGGTCCCGGCCGGCCGGGAGGGGAAGCGCCAGACGAACCGGTTGGCACCGTGGGCGTTGTGCCGCAGATAGTCCAGCAGCCGCGTCTCGGCGCCGAGCCGGTCGTCCTTCTCCTGTGCGAACAGCTCGGTGCCGTAGTCCCGTACGAGATCGTGCAGCACGTAGCAGCCGTCCGTGTCCCGGGTGAGCAGGCTGGCCGCGGTCAGCTCCCGCAGACAGCGCAGGCCCTGCGCCTCCCCGACGCCCGCCAGCGAGGCGGCTGCCTCGGCGGAGACGGCCGGGCCGGGGTGGACGCAGAGGTACCGGAAGAACCGTGCCGTCCCGGCGCCGAGCGCCCGGTAGGACCAGGAGAACACGGCACGGACGTCCACCCGGCCGTCGTCGACCGACAGGGCGTCCAGCCGCGGCCGGGTCTCCCGCAGTTCCCGCACGCCCACCCGCAGCGGCATCCCGGGCACCGTGCTGAGCTGGGCGCCGACGACGGCGACCGCCAGCGGCAGGCAGCCGCACAGCTCGACCAGCTCGGCGGCGGCCGCGGGCTCCGCCGCGCACCGCTCCTCGCCGATCCGGGCCGCCAGCGCCGTCACGGCCTCCTCCCGGCTCCATACGTCCAGGCTGACCAGCGAGGCGCCCTCCGCCGCCGCGAGACCGGGCAGCCTATCGCGCGAGGTGATGATCGTCAGACATCCCGCCGAGCCCGGGAGCAGCGGCCTGACCTGGTCCGCGTCCCGCGCGTTGTCCAGGACCACGATCAGCCGCAGCGCGGCCGCCCGCTCCCGGAACAGGGCGCTGCGCCGCTCGGCGCCGGACGGGATGTCCTCGCCGGGCACGTCCAGCGCGCGCAGGAAGCCACCGAGCGCCTCCCCCGGGTCCAGGGGCTGCCCGTCGGCGTCGAAACCCCGCAGATTGACGTAGAGCTGGCCGTCCGGGAACCGTTCCGCCGCCTCGTGCGCCCAGTGCACCGCCAGCGTGGTCTTGCCGACCCCGGCCATGCCGCCGATCGCGGAGATGACGACGTGCCCGCCGCGCCCGGCCATGTGCGAGGTGAACCCGCGGACGGCCGCGAGCGCCTGCTCCCGGCCGCGGAAGACCGCGAGATCGGGCGGCAGTTGCCGCGGGACCCGCCGGGAGTGCCGGGTGGCCGCGCGCACCAGGCGCCGCCGCTCGCCCTCCTCCAGCCGCAGCGCGTCCAGCAGTTCGCCCAGCGTGGCCTGGCGCGGCAGGCTCCGCCCGCGCTCCATGTCGCTGATGGCCCGGACACTCACACCCGACGCCTCGGCCAGGCTCTCCAGGGTGAGCAGTGCCCGCTGCCGCGCCTCGCGCAGCAGCCCGCCGAATGTGTTCTCGTCCATACCCACATCCCCGGCGACGGGCCCCCGCCACGCCTGCCCCGGCCGGATCTCGTCGCTTCGGAACCGTATGAACCTAGCAGTTCTGGATCGGACACCACAGATGCCGTCTCAGCTGGTGAACCGGCACCGGCAGGCACGGGCGTGGGCGGCCCGCCGAACTGCCGCGCGATCTGCCCCACGGCCTCGGACGGCGGAGCCGCCGGCCACGCCTCGGAGCAGGTCCGGTCCGCGACGGTGGCGGTGTCCGGCGGCGGGCCGCCCGCGCGCTCGGGTGCCGGGCCCTGCCGCGCACCCGGGAATCACCGCCGGGCCGGCCGGGTTGCCCTGCTGGGCCGCACGACGGGACGGACCGCGGGACCGTGGGACCGGGGTCCCGCCAGGGAGAGGAGAAGGACACCGATGAGCCTTCGTCAGTTCGAGTACGCGTTGGCCGTGGCGGCGGAGGGCTCGGTGACGGCCGCCGCCGAGGTGCTGCGCGTCGCCCAGCCGTCGGTGTCCCAGCAGATCCGGGGCCTGGAACGGGAACTCGGGGTGGAGCTCTTCGACCGCACACCGAGCGGACTGGTGCCCACCGTGGTCGGCCGCGCGTTCCTGCGGGAGGCGGAGGTCGCGGTGAACGCATCACGCCGGGCGCGCGCGACCGCGCGGGCCGGTGCCGACGAGCTGGTGGGCGAGCTGATGGTCGCGGTGCAGATGGGCTTCGGCACCCGGCAGCTCCCGCGGGCGCTGGCCAGACTGCGCCGCCGCTTCCCGCGCCTGGAGGTCACCGTCTTCGAGGAGCCCGGCGCCGCCGAGATGGACCGGCTGGGCCGCCGCGACGTACTGGACCTGGCCCTGATGGCGGCCTGCGACGCGACCCCGGCCGACGCCCACCACCTCGGCGACGAGGAGTTCGTCGTGGTGCTGGGCGCCGGGCACCGCCTGCTCGCCGGGGACCGGGTCGGACTGCGCGCGCTGGAGGGCGAGCAGTGGGTGAGGTTCGGCCGTGACAGCGCGCTGGACGGCGTCCTGGTGAACGTACTGCGCGACCACGGCCTGACCCCGGTCACCGCCGCCCGGGTCTCCCAGGCGGCGACGGCCGTGCGCTGGGCCGCCCACGGCCTCGGGGTGGCACTCGTCCCGGCCTCCGCGGTGCCGCCCGGCCACGAACACCTCGTCCGCCGGCTGTCCCCGGCCGTGTCCCAGCCCGTCATCGCCGTACTCCGGCAGGGCGCCGGCCCGGGGGAGAAGGCCCTGTTGGAACTCCTGCGCGAGGAGGATTTCCCGGGAGAGTGATGATCCGGGGTCGTCCGGGAGTCCGCCTCCTGATGAACCGGCCTCTCGGTGAATTCACCCCTCTACGAAATCACCCCTCTATAAGATCACCCCTCTATGAAATCACCTCTCGGTGAATTCACCCCCTGGGGAATTCACCTCCGTCCACGACGAGCTTGCTCCCGGTCAGCCAGCTCGCCCGCTCGGACACGAGGAACAGCACCGCGTCCGCGATGTCCTCGGGCCGGCCGTCGCGCCCCAGCGGCGGCACGTCGTCCGCGTTGACCTGGGCCGGTCCGGTGTTCAGCAGCGCCCACTGCTCACGCGTCGCCTCGCCGCCGGGGGTGGTGACCCGGCCGGGACTCACGGTGTTGACCCGGACTCCGGACGGGGCCAGCTCCAGGGCCAGCCCCCGGCTGTAGTTCTCCAGCGCCGCCTTCGCCGCCGAGTAGTGCAGGAAGGGACCGGCCGGGGTGAGGACCGCGGCCGAGGAGATGTGCACGATCCGCCCCTGGCGCCGCTCCCGCATCCCCGGCGTCAGCAGCGCGTCCAACCGCACCGCGGCCAGGTAGTTCAGGTCCAGCGCGTCCTGCCACTCCTCCTCGGGGATGGCCGAGGCGCTCAGGTGCGGCCGCGCCCCGCCCGCGTTGTGGACCAGGATGTCCACCCCGCCGAGCACCTCCCGCGCGGCCGAGGCGAGCGCCTGCGCCCCGGTCCGGGTCCGTACGTCCGCCGCCACGAAGGCGGCACCCTCCGGCGCCGTACCCGTCGCCGACCTCGCGGTCGTGAGCACGTCGGCACCGGCGTCCAGCAGCCGGCGCACGACGGCCGCCCCGATCCCGCGCGTACCGCCCGTCACCAGCGCTCGCTTTCCGGCGAGTTCCCGCTTTTCCGAGCCGCTCTCGACACCGGTCATGATTCATCATCCTTCTCGTTCTATGTAAGCCGTCGGCCCGGCGGAGAACAACCGAGCCGTTCCACCGTAGGTCCGTAGCGGAACGAGAGACAAAGACGAAACAGCAGCGGACGGTATAGGTGATTCCTATTCCTCCTCCTGTTCCTCTTCCTCTTCCTCTTCCTGTTCCTGGGCCTCGATCCGGGCGCGCACAAGGGAACGCATCGGTGCGGTGACGCATCTCCACAGACGTACCGCCCGTGCCAGCGACGAGAAGGGCCGTTCCGGATGAGGGTGCGACAAGCACGTGTGCTGCTCTTGGCGTTGTCACTGCTGCTGGCCGGGTCGTTCGCGCTGGCCGGGCCCGCCTCCGCCGTCATCGGGGGCGCGAGGAGCGGCTACGGGCCGTGGGCGGTACGCATGCTCGTGGACGGCCGTCCGGCGTGCACCGGGACGGCGGTGGCGCCGCAGTGGATCCTCAGCGCGTCGCACTGCTTCTTCGAGCAGGGGCAGCCCGTCGCCGACAAGCGGATCTCGTTCCGCGTCGGCAGCCTCGACATGCGCAAGGGCACCACGGTCCGCCCGCTGCCCGGCAGGCGTGCCGGGAGCGCCCGTGCCGACATGATGCTGATCAAGGTCCCGCCGATGAAGATCCCCACGGCGCGCCTGGCCACGGCCCCGGTCCGGGTGGGGCAGACCGTGCGGCAGTACGGATGGGGCGCCACCTGCACCGGGGACGAGAACGCCTGTCAGTCCCCCGTGCTCAAGCAGTCCGACCTCCGGGTCGTACGGCCCGACGACCCCCGGTGCGCGGGCTTCACCGCCCCGGGCGGCTCCGACTTCTGCATGGAGAAGGTGTCCGGCATCCCGGCCGGGGGCGACTCCGGCGGCCCGGTGATGAGCGTCGGCCCGCGCGGCACCGAGACCCTCCTCGGCGTCTTCGACGGCTCCGACCGCGAGCGGATCGCCGAGGCGGGCGGGATCGCCGGGGAACTCGCCTGGATCCGCTCGGTCGTCGGGAAGTAGCCGCCTGCCGGGCCCGTTCCCGTACGGTCCCGCCCGCCCGGGACGACCGGTTCCGGTCCCGGTGCCGGTCGCGATTCCGGTGTGTGACGCTTCTGCGAAGGACTGTCCGTACCCCCGAGGGCGTGCCGCGGGGCGGATTCGCGTTCCGTATCCTGGTGCGCGGAACTGCTGGGTGACCGAGGGGGGCGCGTGCCGCTGCACAAGGAGGACCCGAGATCCATCGGCGGCTACCGGCTGCTCGACCGGCTCGGGGCGGGCGGCATGGGCATGGTCTACCGGGGCAGATCGCGCTCCGGACGCGAGGTCGCCCTCAAGGTCGTGCACGCCAAGCACGCCCAGGACCCCGTCTTCCGCGCCCGGTTCCGGCACGAGATCGACGCCGCCCGCCGGGTGAGCGGCGCCTTCACGGCGGCTGTGGTGGACGCCGACCCGGAGGCGGACCCGCCCTGGATGGCCACCCAGTACGTGCCCGGCGAGTCGCTCGCCGCCCGGATCCGCGACGGCGGCCCGCTGCGCGTGTCCGAGCTGCGGCCCCTGGCGCTCGGCCTGGTGGAGGCGCTGCGGGACATACACCGGGCCGGGGTGGTGCACCGCGACCTGAAGCCGGCCAACGTCCTGATGGCCGAGGACGGCCCCCGGGTCATCGACTTCGGCATCTCCCGGGCGGCCGAGAGCCACCACACCCTCACCGAGACCGGGCAGGTCATCGGCACCCCGCCCTTCATGTCCCCGGAGCAGTTCACCGACGCGCGCACGGTCGGCCCGGCCTCGGACATCTTCTCGCTCGGCGCGCTGCTGGTGTACTGCGTCACCGGGCGCGGCCCCTTCGACGCCGACAGCCCCTACCTGACCGGCTACCGGGTGGTCCACCACCAGCCCGCCCTGGACGGTGTGACCGGACCCGTGCGCGCCGTGCTGGAGCACTGCCTGGCCAAGGAGCCCGCCGACCGGCCCGGACCCGACGAACTGGCCCGGGAGTTCGCGAGCGCCCTGCCCGAGCCGGAGCCGGGCGACTCGGGGACCATGACGCTGCGGCTGCCCCCGACCTGGCCCGGCACCGCGTCCGCCCCGCACACCACGGCCGTCACCCGCCGCCCCCGCCGGCGCGGAACGCGGGTGCTGCTGGCCGCGACGGGCGTGCTGGCCGTGGGCCTGAGCGGCTGGTTCGTGGTGGGCATGCGCGGTGACGACGGCAGCGATGTGACGCAGTCCGAGAAGGCCGCCGCGTCCTCGCCGCCCAGCCGCTGGGGCACCCTCCCCGCCGGGTGGAAGCCGTGGCAGACGACCGCGGCCGCGCCCGCGGAGAAGGGCGTGCGAAAGGCGCCCGGCTACGAGGGCATCAGGTCACCGTCGTGCGTGGCGGCCGGCGGCGCCCTCTACTGCGCCGGGGCCGCCCTCCTGCCGGAACGGATCGATGCCACCACCGGGCGCACCCTCTGGCGTGCCGGCATCGCACCCGCCGGGGTCCCGACCGAGCGGTACGTCACGACGGTCCTCGGCACGCACGAAGGCGTGGTGCTCGTCGAGCTGTCGGTCACCGACGAGGGCGGCCGGGGCGTGTCGCAGGCCGTCTCCGCGCTCGACGCGGCGAGCGGCGAGCGCCTCTGGTCCCACCCGGTACGCACCGAGAGCCTGGGCTCGATCTACGCGGCCGGGGCGACGCTGACGCAGGAGGGCGACAGCAGCACGGTGACCGTACGCTCCGCGCAAGACGGCACCGTACGCCGCCGGATCCCCCTGCCCGAGGGGTACGACTGCCTGCCGCTCGCCGTCGACGACCGCCCCTACGTGGAGTGCACCCCCCAGGAGGGGAAGGCCCGCACCACGAAGTTCTTCGTCGTCGATCCGGCCGACGGCTCCGCGCGCACCCTGTCCTCCCCGGCCCAGTGGAGGAGTTTCGTCGGCATGCTGGACGGCAGGCTGCTCTTCGCGGAGACGGACGAACGCCCCGTGACCAACAGCCCCGACATGATCTACACCCGGATCGTGCTCGTCGACCCGCGCACCGCCGAGCCCACCTCGGTCCCACTGCCCGAGCGGTACCGGGGCAGTCCCCCCGTCCTGACGCACGGCACGCTCTACTTCGCCACCTCCAGCGGCCTGGTCACCGCCGTCTCCCCGACGACGGGAGCCCGGCTGTGGCAGACCCACACGTCCGTGGAGACACCCGGCCCGGCCTCGGTGGACCCGACCGGGCGCACGGTGTACCTGGCCGGGGGCAGCGGCCGGGTGGCCGCCCTCGACACGGCGCGCGGCACCCTGCTGTGGGAGTCGTCGGCACGCGCGGAGGTCCTGGACACCGGGCCACTGCCCCCCGTGTGGTTCAACGGGGGAGCCCTGGTCCTGGCGGCCTTGGACGGCACCGTCTTCACCCTCGACCCGGCCCACCCCGGACGGAAGCCGGTCAGGGTCGGCTGACCCGGTGGGGGCCGAACTTTTCCGGGCCCCGATTCGTTGCGGCCCTTCGCACTTGTGATGGTTCCGGGTGATCAGCTTGACTGCTGGTCACGGTATGCCGGGCGGGGCGACGTGGCCCAGTGGACCACTCGTGCCCGCCCGTGCTCGGGAATCAGGACAAGAGGTGCCATGGATCTCCAACTCGCAGGCCGACGGGCCGTGATCACCGGCGGAAGCCGGGGTATCGGATACGCCGTCGGACGGGCTCTCGCCGCAGAGGGGGCGTCGGTCGCCCTCGTCGCCAGAACCGCCGCCGACGTCGAGGAACGGGCGAGGATCCTCGCTGAGGAGACCGGTGCCGAGGTGATCGGAGTCGCGGCCGACACCGGAGCCGACGCGTCGGTGGCGGACATGGCGGGCGAGGTGCGGGACCGGCTCGGCGGCGTGGACATCCTGGTGAACAACGCCGCCAGGACCAACCCCGGGGCCTTCCCGGAAGAGGATCTCGAATCCGAGATCAACGTCAAGGTCCGCGGCTACCTGCGATGTGCCCGCGCTTTCGCTCCGGAAATGTCGCAACGAGGCTGGGGCCGGATCATCAACATCGGCGGACTGGCGTCGCGCCAGACCGGGTCGGTGACCGGCTCGATCCGCAACGCCGCCGTGGCCGCCCTGACGAAGAACCTGGCGGACGAACTCGGGCCGTCCGGGGTCAACGTCGTCTCGGTGCACCCCGGCCCCACACGGACCCGGACGTACCTGGACAACCTCGGGCGCCGGGCTGCCGACCTGGGCTGCGGCCGGGAGGAACTGGAGCAGCAGGTCGCCGCGACGATCTCGATCGAGCGGATCGTGGACCCCGAAGAGGTCGCGGCTGTCGTCGCCTTCCTGGCGAGCCCGCTCAGTGTGGCCCTCAACGGCGATCCGGTCATCCCGAGCGGCGGGGTCAAGGGAGTCATCTACTACTGACGCGGACCCTCGGCCGGGCGGGGAGCGGGGGCGGGGCGTGCCTCTCACACCGCCCGCGGCGCCGGAAGGAGCGCCGGCGCCGGGACCGGCGTCCAGCCGGTGCCGGTCAGACGCCCGAACACCTGGTCGCCGAAGTGGAAGGCGAAGCCGATCGTGCCCGGCTGTCCGAGCTCCGCGGTGAGGCGCTCGCGGGCGGCCCGTACTCCGGCCCCGTCCAGGTCGGGCCGTGAGGGCCAGTCGGGGTGCGTCAGCTGCGCCGGTGTGTGGAACACGTCCCCGAGGACGATCACCCGCTCGCTCCCGGCGGATATCACGTAGCAGGTGTGTCCCGAGGAGTGCCCGGGTGTGACCAGCGCGCGCACACCGGGAAAGACCTCCTCGCCGTCGTCGAAGGGTGTGTGTTCGGCACCGATACGGGTGAGTACGTCGGCCGCCGGGGCGCCCGGCACCGTCGTACCGCAGCCGTGCGGGGTCCATTCCCGGGCGGCGACCAGGTACCGGGCCCGGGGAAAGGTCTTCTCCGGGGTGAACGCCCACCCGGTGTGGTCGACGTGCAGATGGGTGAAGGCGACCGCCTCGATGTCCTCGGGGGTGTGTCCGAGCGCGGCCAGTGTCGCGAGGAGCGCCCCGCTGTCACTGTGCCCCACCAGGTCGCCGGAGACATGCACCGGCCCGCGTACGGGCCCCAGACCGGCGTCGATCAGCAGGCGGCGGCCGTCCCGCTCGACCAGCAGACCGCCCGCCGACATGGGCAACCTCCCCTGAGCGTCCAGGAGTTCGGGATGCCGGTCCCAGTGGTCCGCGGGGAAGCCGGGGAAGAAGCCGGACGGCAGCATGGCCATCGCACCGTCCACGACATAGGTCATCCGCACCTCACCCAGCACGAGTGACCGGACGGCGGACTGCTGGTCGAGGGTTCCCAGTTGCATGATCAAACACTCTCCTTCTCCACGGTGGGCTCTCGGGGCTGTCGGTTTCGCCGCGGTCAGCGGACGGTCGCCTCCGTACGGCTGCGCAGGTGTGCCTCGTCCTCGACGAGCCGGGTGAGGGCGTCGAGGACGTCGCACAGCAGCCCCCGGGCCGGGGAGTCGTCCGGGAACCGGCCGTCGTCACCGAACTGACGGTGTGCCTGGAAGAGCAGGAACTCGGGCTGCTGCACGACGTGGGCGTTCATCTTGTGCAGCACCTGCCGCAGCGCCGACTGCGCCCGCACGGTGCCGAAGGGGCCCGGGGAGGCGCCGACCACGGCGACCGGCTTGCGCAGCAGCGCGGGACCCTCCCCGTCGGCCGGACGGGAGAGCCAGTCGAGGGCGTTCTTGAGCGCGCCGGGGAACGAGGAGTTGTACTCGGGCGTGGCGATCAGCACCGCGTCGGCCTCCCGGACGCGGCGGCGCAGCTCGGCGACGGCGGCCGGTGCCGGGTGCTCCTCGTCCTCGTTGAAGTGCGGCAGGAGACCGAGCCCGCCGAAGTGGTCGAACCGCAGCCGCGGGCCGAGGCGTTCGGCCTCCCGGAGAAGGGTGGTGTTGAGGGAGTCGCGGCGCAGACTGCCGGACAGGGCGAGTACGTCGAGGTGGGTCATGGCGCTCCTCCGAGGCGCGGGCCGGACGCGGCCCGAAAGGGGAAGGGGTAGTGCGCGGGCCCTCGGACCCGGCCTGATCCATCCTCTGCGGACCGCCGATACGGCGCCAGAAATACCCGTAAGAACGCCGTTTCCACGCCACTCACACCGCGTAAAATGCTGATGGTGCGCCAAAATCTCGACGAGACGGACCGGCGGATCGCCGCCGCGCTGATCGCTTCGCCCCGTGCCTCCTGGCGGGCGGTCGCCACCTGCCTCGGCCTCTCCGAACGCACCGTGGTCCGCCGCGCCGGCCCGCTCTACGCCGACGGCACACTGCGCGCCACCGCGGAGCGCAACCCGATCCGCTTCCCCGACCTGGTGCCCATGGCCCTGCGCATCCGCTGCCGCCCCGACCGCATCCGGGCGGTCGCCTCCACCTTGGCCCGGCGCACCGACACCCTCTGGGTCGACATTCTCGGCGGCGGCGACGAGATCAGCACCATCGTCTCCCTGGACGGTCCCGAGGCACGCAACCGGCTGCTGCTGCGCGACCTCCCGGCCACCGCCGCCGTCCACGGCTGGACGTCCCACACCGTGCTGCGGGTCTTCCCCGCCTCCCTCAACTGGGGCGCCCGGCTGCTGGACGAGGAGGAGACCGCACGCCTGGGAGTACGGCCGTTCCCGCTCAGCTCCCCGCCGCCGGAGCCGCTGCCCGCCGCCGATCTGGCACTGATCGGGGCGCTGACCGAGGACGCCCGCGCCGACTACGCCACCCTCGCCCTACGGACCGGCACCACCGCGCGGACCGTCCGGCGGCGGCTGGAGGCCCTGGTGGACGACGGCACGGTACGCCTGGTCACCGAGACCGACCTGGCCCTGCTCGGCCTGCGCACCAAGGCGCAGTTGTGGCTGTCGGTCGCGCCCAGTGCCCTCCAGGCCGCCGGTGAACGGCTCAGCCGCGAACCCGCCGTCCGCTTCACCGCCGCGACCACCGGTCCCGCCAACCTCCTGGTCATGGTCACCACCACCGGCCTGGACGCGCTCTACCGCTTCCTCACCGACACCATCGGCGCCATGGAACACGTCACCGCCATCGAGACCACCCCGGTCCTGGCCACCGCCAAGCGCACCGGCCTGATCCGGCCCGGCTTCTGAGGACGAGGTCGTCCGGCGGGCCGGACTACAGGGCCGGACTCACAGGGTCCGTACGACCCGGGCGGGGTTGCCGACGGCCACGGTGTTCGCGGGGACGTCCTTGGTGACGACCGCACCGGCCCCGATGACGGAGTTGTCACCGATGGTCACCCCGGGCAGCACGATCACCCCGCCGCCCAGCCACACGTTGTCCCCGACGGTGATCGGCCTGGCGGCCTCCAGCTTGTCCCGGCGGGGCCCCGGCTCCAACGGGTGCGTCGGGGTGAGGAGTTGCACGTGGGGGCCGATCTGGCAGTCGTCGCCGATGGTGATCGCGGCGACGTCCAGCGCGGTGAGGTGGTAGTTGACGAAGGTGCGCGCGCCGATGGTGATGTTGCCGCCGTAGTCGACGTACAGCGGCGGCCGTACCTCCGCGCCGTCCCCCAGCGAGCCGAGCAGTTCGGCCAGCAGCGGCCGGGCGGCCCGCGCGTCCTCGGCGTAGGCGGCCTGGTAGCGGTACGCCAGGCGCACGGCGCGCTGTTGGCGGCGGGCGATCTCCGGGTCGTCGGCGATGTAGGGATCGCCCGCGCGCATGCGCTCCAGGTTCGTGCGCGGATCGCCCGGGAAGTGGTCCGTGGTCGGCATGCGGACGAGCGTAGCCGGGGAGGGCACGGACGAACGCTCTCCTCGGCACCCGCCCGGCCCGGATCCCGCCCCCGGCGCGGGCGGGTTCACCGCGTGCGCGCGGGCCCGGACTCGGCGGGGCGCGCGTGGGGGCGGGGGCCGCCCCGGCCGCGCAGCGGTACGTCCGTCTCGGTGAGCATCTTGTGCACGAACCCGTACGAGCGTCCGTGCGCCTCGGCGATGGCCCGTATGGACATGCCGTGTTCGTACTGCTTCCTCATCTCACGGGCCAGTTCCGCGCGGGCCGTGCCGGTGATCTGCTTCCCCTTGTCCATGTGCTCGTCCCCTTTTTTCTGCGTCTCTGCGTCGCCTTCCGCGGCCGGTGTCCGGCCGTGATCGTCGTCTACCCCGTTCCGGGGCCGGGGCAACAGGGACCGGCGGTATCGGGTGTGGCGGCCGGGGCCGGGGGTAGCCGGACCCGCGTATCACCCCTGTGAAGCGAACCGGTGTGAAGTGAACAAGGGAGCGACACCAGATGCTCATGGCGCATCCCGCAGTCCTGCGGAATCTCGTCGAACAGTACGACTCGCTGCGCATCCTGCACGCGGAGAACGGCAGTGCCGACGTTCGACAGCGCATGGACGACGTCGCGTACACGCTGTGTGTGTCGACCGGCACCCGGGACATCGACGCCGCCCTCGTCGCCGCCCGCCACCGCCTCCCCGGCGCCCGCACCCAGGACGACTCGGTCCTCACCGCCTGAACCCTGAACGCAGGCGGTGCTCAGCCGCGTGTGCCATGCCCCCGGGGCGGCTGGAAGCAGGCCGTGACCTCCTTGCCCCGGGGGCAGCGGTACGCCTCCCAGGCGTCGGCCAGGGCACCGACCAGGAACAGACCGCGCCCGCCCAGGGCGTCCTTGCTCGGCGGACGCTGTTCGGGCAGGCAGGGCGACGCGTCGTGCACGGTCACGTGCAGACACCTCTCGTCCCAGGTGAGGATCAACTGCGCCGCGCTCCGGGCGTGCACGTGCGCGTTGGTGACCAGCTCGGACACGGCCAGCAGCACCGAGTCCACCAGATCCGGATCCGTCCGCGCCCAGCCCAGCGTCTCCAGATGCGCACGCGTCCAGTCCCGGGCCCCCTTCACCTCGCTCGTCATCGGGAGGGAACGCGCCCACCCCACCGCCCTCAGCGACATGTCCTTCGCCACGATCCCTCCTCGAACCCGCCGACCGGATACACCTCACGTGTGCCCGCGATCCGGCCGGCCAAGGCGCAACGGACGAACTCGGACCGTGACCGGCCGGGCGGCGGCGGCCGTCTCCTTACACCGTCCAGCGGGTTGATCACCCAGGTGCCGGCCGATCCGGCGGGACCGTACGGATCCGGGTCCCTGGCGAAGGATTCCACCCGCACCGTCGACGGACCGTACGAGTAGTGTTCCCTGCCCCGCGCCCCTCGGCAGCGGCCCCGCCCCATCACATACTGGAAGGCCCGGCGGCGACCGCCCCGCCGGAGTCGGGAAGGAGTGTGACGCGCCCGATGGAGTCCGACGACGATGCCGTGTGGTGTGCGTGTGCCGCGCTCGGCGGCAGTCTGCTGCCGCTGGTCGACCAGGAACCGTGGCGGCAGGCCAGGCGCCGCGAGGAGTTCGGTGAGCGGGGGCTCGGTGTCCGCCGGGGCGAGCTGCTGACCGGGGCCTTCGCCGCGCTCCTCCTGCACGCGCTCGTCGCCGACGCACACGCGGCAGGCAGCCCCCACGACCTCGGCACGCTGCACGCGATACCCCTGCGGGCGGTGGTGCGGGCGCTGCACGACAAATGGGACTACGAGATCCTGGCAGGCTCGCCGAAGCGATTCCGCGACGACACCGAGGAAACCGCCGTCGCCGCGCTCCGCCTGCTGGCCTATCAGATAGGCCCGGAGTGCTTCTGGTTCACCTATGTCGGTACACACGTGCACCGCGCCCTGATCACCCTCATCGACCGCTCCCGCATGCCGTCCCCGACCTGCGGCGACCTGAGGCAGTGGGCGAGCGGGGCCGGGCTGCTGCCGTGACCGGGCGGGGTCCGGGCAGGGGCTCCGGCGGGATCTTCCGGCGAAGGCCCGCGCCCCGCCGTCGCCGCCGTCGCCCCCGTCACCCCCGTCACCCTGCCGCTCACAGCGCGATGTCCGTCCTGGAACCGACGTTCAACTTCCGCATCACACGGGCCACATGATGCTCCACCGTGCGGACGGACAGCACCAGGCTCTCGGCGATGTCGCGGTTGGAGCGGCCCTGGACGACGAGGCGGGCCACCTCGCGTTCCCGCGGTGACAGCTGGTCGCCGTAGCCGAGGCGGCCGCGGCGGTGCGTGGAGACGATGTCGTGGCGGCGCAGCAGCCGTTGGCAGCGGGCCACGTCCCAGCGGGCGCCCAGCTCGCGGTAGACGTCGACGACGCCCCGTAGCCGGTCGGCCGCCGTGGGACAGCGCAGGGCGAGCAGACACCGCCCGTGGGCCTCGCCCGCCCGCGCCGCGTCGAAGGGCCGGCCGAGCCGCCGCCACCGCGCCTCCGCGTCCGCGTACGGGCCGAGCGCGTCGGCCGGACCGCCCCCGGCCTCGGCGAGCAGCGCCCGGCACAGGGCCAGCGCCGCCTGCCCGCACGGGACGTCGCGGCCGTCGAGCCCGGCGGCGAAGTCGGCGACGAGCCGCCGCGCCCGCTCGGTCTGACCGCTCTCGCACAGCGCGGTCACGGCCGTCGGCGCCACCTCCCCGGCCCACACCCAACCGCCCGTCAGTTCCAGCCGGTTGAGGGTCTCCGCCACGGCCTCGCACGCTTGCCCGGGGCGACCGGCCTCCAGGTGGACGCGGGCGGTGGCGGCGGCGGACGCGGTGAGGATGACCCCGGTGTCGTAGCGGGTGACCCGGGCGGCCTCGGCGAGGTCGAGCCGGGCCCGGGAGACGTCCCCCAGCACATGCAGCGCGGTCAGTCCGCGGACCAGCATGGCCTCGGCGGTCAGATCGGGGATCTCCGCGTAGAGCCGGGCGGTGCGGTCGGCGGCGGCGTGCAGCCCGTGCCAGCGGCCCTCGTGCCAGGCGAGCACCAGACGGGCGGTCTGGGTCAGCCCCTCCAGATACGGACTGCTCGTACCGGCCAGCCCGGCGGCGGCCCGGCCCAGGAACTCGTGCGCCCGCGCGCCGTAGCCGAGGGCGGTGGCCGCGTGCGCCAGGTTGGTCCAGCCACGGGTGTGGTGCGCGGCCTCCATCACCGTGGTGGCCGGGCCGCGCAGTTCCTCGGCGGCGGCCCAGGCCCCGGGCTCGCCGAGCAGCATGAGCGCGGTGGCCCGGTTGGCGGCGACGGCGGCCCGCGCGACCGGGTCGGTGATCCGGCCGGTGAGCGCCTCGCCGCGGCGCAGCCAGAAGCGGTGGCGTTCGACGGGCCAGCCCTTGATGGACGGGATCGCGGCCACCGCCATGGCGCGCGCCGCGGTCTGCGGGTCGGACGCCTCCAGGTCGGGGATGGCGCGGGCGACCTCGTTGAGGCTGTCCAGCGCCCCTCCGCTCTGGTTGCGCAGCACGACGCTCAGGTGCAGCCGGATCTCGCCGCGCAGCCGGGGCGGCGGATCGTCCTCGTCCAGCACGCGCCGGACCGCGGCCACCACATGGTCACCGGCACGGGCGAGCTGTGCGGTCCGGGCGAGCCGCCCGGCGGTGCGCACCCGGCTCGCGGCCCGCGGATCCTCGGCGACGGCACGGGTGTAGAGCGCGGTCGCGGTGGCGTAGTCACCGGCCGCGGCCGCCCGGTCGGCGGCCACGACGAGGCAGCGCACGCCCTGGACCGCCTCGCCGCCCAGGATGTGGAGCCGGGCCAGGTCGACCAGCGGCGGCGGCCCGTCCCCGCACCTGCGCAGGGCGCGGGCGCCCCGCAGACCCAGCCGGGCCAGCCGGGGCCCGGGGATCCGCGCCAGCGCGGCCCGGCGCTCCAGCGGCTGCCGTACGGCGACGAGCGGCCCCTCGGCCCGCAGCACCGCCCGGCGCAGGCCCTCCTCCACGGCGGCCTCGGCGCGCTCGGGCACGAGCCCCGCGGTCGCGGCGAGTACGCCGGTCCCGGCCGGTCTGCCGAGGACGGCCGCCGCTTCGACGAGGCGCCGCGCGTCCTCGGTGAGCACCGCGCAGCGCCGCTCCCACCCGCGCCGCAGGCCCGGCGCAGGCCCGGCCTCCCGCAGGGCGGTGAGCAGCGGGCCCGCCGGGACGTCGGCCTCCTCCCAGGCCCACGGGGCACCCGTGCTCCCCGGCCGGGGACGTTCCGCCGCGCCGCCCTCCCGCAGCAGCTCCTCGGCGGCGGTCAGCAGATGGTGCGCGAACCCGGGCAGCCCGCGGGTCAGTTCGCGCACCGCCGCCGCGGCCTCCTCCCCCTGCGCCGCGTGTTCCGGCAGCCGGGCGCCGAGCCACCACCGGACGAACTCCGCCGTCTCCGCGCCGGTCCAGGGTCCGACGTCGATCTCCTCGACCGGCAGCCGCGCCGGAGCCCGGAAGCCGAGGACCGGGACCCCCGGTCCGGGATCCTCGGTGACGACCAGGCGCAGCCCGGCAGGCATCGCCCCGATCAGGCGGCGGAGCAGTGCCAGGGTGGTGGCGTCGGCACGGTGCACGTCCTCCAGCACGCACACCGTGCCGGTGTGCTCGTACGCCGTCGGCGGCGGCGGCCCCGCCGCGTGCGCCGACAGGGCGCGCAGCAGCCCGTGTTCGGCGCGGCGGCAGGACGACGACGGGCACCGTGCGGCCGGACCCGCCGGACCCGCCGGACCCGCCGGACCCGCCGGACCCGCCGGGCTGGGCGGTCCGGGTGGTGCGGCGGAAGCCGGGACGGTGCAGGTCACCGACGGCAGCGACCGGCCGGGCGGGAGGAACGGCGGCGCGGCCGGTACGGCGGCGACGGCTCCGGGCGCCACCGCCTCCGCCGCCTCGGCGCATGTCCCGCGCAGTTGCGTCCACGCGGCGAACTCCGGGGCGAGCAGCGCCTCTTCGACCAGCCGGGACACCCCCGCCCCGGACTCCCCGCGGACCACGGTGAGACCCGGCCCCTCCCGCAGGGCCGCCCGCAGCCGCCGGACCTCCTGTGCCCGCCCGGTGAACGGCGCGTCGCGGCCCGCCGTCCGGCCCTGTCCCGTGTCGAAGCACCGTCTCTCCACGGTTCCGCCTTCCGCCGACCGCCCGCACCCTGTCGCTCGGACCGGTTTCCTTCCGGCCACGGGGATTTCGCCCCGCCGCCCGGCAGGTGGTCTACCTCCCCGACGGCCGAAGTCGCAATAGGGGTCCACCACCTACAGAACGCCGCGGCGCGGGCCCTGCCCCGCGCCCGGACCGGCCGCCGCGCCCGGCTGCGGGGTCCGTCCCCGGCCGCCAATTGTTGGGTAGCGGTACGGATTGCCGGTCCTTGACCAAGTGGCCCAAGCTCTGGGCAGTCCGGCGACGCCTCCCCGTACCCGGTCTCCCCGGCCGGCAGGACGGGCGGTACGGGACGGCTGCCATCCGCGGCCGAGCGGCGTGGCCGGACCGTGCCGCACGGGGCCTGGTCCCGTGCGGCACGTCGCCCCCACCGCGACGGACCGCCTGAACCACGAGGCGGCCCGAGCGACGGCCGCCCGGTGCTTGTCATGCCCGCAACATGGGTGACGCGAGTGCTTCCCCGACGGGCCGTCCGCCCCGGGACGAGCGCCTCCCCGCCTCGCCGGGGCGCCCGGACGGCGGGGGCGACGCCCATCCCCACCGGCCCCCTGCCGGGTCCGGACCGTCCCCAAGGGAGAAACCATGGAGTTCGACGCCCGCGCCGTCCGGCGGGTCCTCGCCGCAGGCGCCAGTGCCGCCCTGCTCTTCGGCGCGGCCATCACCCAGGCCACGGCCGCCCCCGTACCGCCGGGCGGCGGTGAGGGCCGCATCGTCGGCGCGGACCGCCCCGGAGCGGTCGACGGCTCCTACATCGTCACCTTCAAGAACTCCGTCGACCGCGCCGATGTGCCCGCCTCCGCCAAGGCCCTGGTCGCACGGCACGCGGGCAGCCTGCGCTACACCTACACCGCCGCCCTGCACGGCTTCGCGGCACGTATGTCGCCGCAGGAGGCGAAGAAGCTGGCCGCCGACCCGTCCGTGGCCCGGGTGGAGGCCGACGCGGCGGCGTACGCGGTCGACACCCAGACCAACCCGCCCTCCTGGGGCCTGGACCGCGTCGACCAGCGCGACCTGCCGGTGGACCGCAGCTACACGTACGGCAGCACCGCGTCGAACGTCAACGCGTACATCGTGGACACCGGAGTCCGCCTGAGCCACCGCGACTTCGGCGGCCGGGCGGTCAGCGGCTACGACTTCATCGACAACGACACCAACGCCTCGGACTGCGCCGGACACGGCACCCATGTCGCCGGCACCGTCGGCGGCGGCTCGTACGGCGTCGCCAAGGGCGTCAAGCTGGTCAGCGTCCGCGTACTGAACTGCCAGGGCACCTCGGGCGACACCTGGGCCCCCGTCCTCGCGGGCATCGACTGGGTCACCAAGAACGCGGTGAAGCCCGCCGTGGCCAACATGAGCATCGGCGGCGGCAGGACCCAGTCGGTGAACGACGCGGTGGCCGCCTCCATAGCCTCCGGTGTCACCTGGGTCGTGGCGGCGGGCAACAACAACGCCGACGCCTGTTCCTACTCCCCGGCCTCCACCGCCTCGGCCATCACGGTCGGCGCCACCGACAGCCGGGACGCCCGCGCCACCGGCTGGTCCAACGGACAGGGCTCCAACTACGGCTCCTGCCTTGACATCTTCGCCCCGGGCGACAGCATCGTCTCCTCGTCCAACGCCGGGGACACCGCCTCCCAGACCATGAGCGGCACCTCGATGGCGACCCCGCACGTGGCCGGTGCCGCCGCCCTGCTGCTCGCCGCGCACCCGACGTGGAGCCCCGCCCAGGTCCGCGACCGACTGGTCGCCGACGCCACGTCCGGCAAGGTCACCGACCCCCGCACCGGCTCCCCGAACAAGCTGCTCTACACCGGCACCGGGACCACCACCCCGCCCACCGGCACCACGTTCGAGAACACCGACGACTACACCATCCGCGACAACAGCACGGTGGAATCGCCCCTCGCGGTCACCGGTGTGAGCGGCAACGCCCCGGCCGCCCTGAGCGTGCACGTGGACATCCGGCACACCTTCCGCGGCGACCTGAAGGTCGAGCTGGTCGCCCCGAACGGCACCGCCCACCTGCTGAAGAACTTCGACAGCAACGACAGCGCCGACAACGTCCAGGCCACCTACACGGTCGACGCCTCCGCCGCGCCCGCCAACGGCACCTGGAAGCTGCGGGTCACCGACAACTGGGCCAACGACACCGGCTACATCAACGCCTGGTCGCTCCAGTTCTGACGCGCACCGCCGGGCCCGTTCCTGCCCACCGGGAGCGGGCCCGGCCGTCCGGGGAGACGGTCAGGAGAGCTGTCCGTCGTAATCGGGGAGCTGGAATCCCCGCTCGTAGTTCTTGTACTCGAAGTCACCGGGGCGATTTCCCACGTTCGCGACGAGGGTGTATCCCTCGGAGACGAACTGCTTGCGGCACCGGATCTTCACATCGACCGCATGGGACTCGTTCTTCTTGAGGCAGATCTCGGTGACCGCCGGATATCCGGCCTTGTCGAGAGCGGCGAGTGCGGCCGATTTCCCGCTCTGTTTCCGGGCGGTGGCGACGAGCACCGCCACGTGGTGGGAGGCCGCCGCCTCGGCGAACTCCAGCACCGGCTTGTTCGGTGCTCCCGGGTGGTACTCGGTCTCCAGCGAGGTGTTGTCGATGTCCAGGACGACGGCCAGCTTCGTACCGCCCCGGGCGACCCGGTCCTCCAGGTAGGGCACGGAAGGGTCCATGACCTCGCGTACGTCCGACTGCCAGGTGGCGTAGTCCGGGAGCGAGGAGGCGGCGCGCGGTGCGACGGCCGCCGCGGAGCGGCCCGCCGCGGCCGCGGGCGGGATCGCGGCCGAGCCGAGTGCGGCGAGTGCGGCGGCCGCGGTGGCGGCCCGGAACAGATTCTGACGCATGCTGTTCGCTCTCCATTCGTCTTCTCGTCACCGAGATGTTCTTCTCGTCGCCGAGAGGGAAAAGATGAGCTTCCCTGAATTCGGGGAAGCCGCCGTAGAGTTCGCGAGCAGGACGCTAGCAACATCGGCACGGCACATCCAAGAGCGCGTCCGCGACCGGCCGTTCACGGTTTTGACGCGTCCGCCCGGCCGCTCATTCCGACGGCGCGGCGTCCCCCTCCGCCATGTGCCAGGAGACGCCGAACTTGCCGGGCCCGAAGTCCAGACCTACGGCCAGCACGGCACCGGAAGGGCTGACCTCCAGCTCGCGGACGGCCTTCGGTTCCCGCTCGCCGATACGGGTGGTGAGCTGACGGCACCGCACCGGCAGGGCGCCGGGATGGAAGCGGACCTCCAGGACGTAGGCGCGCACCACCCCGCGGAAGTACCGGGAGGAACGGTCGCCGCTCACGACGGACCCCTCCGGGGCGCCGGGCCGTACGGAGTCGTACTCGATGAGGACGGTCTCGTTCCTGCGCAGGGCGCGTTCGAAGACCAGTTCCACCGCGGTGAGGCCGGAGGCCGGGTGGCGGACGACCCGCCCCGCCCGGCAGTTGCGCAGATTGGTCAAGGGCGACTCCGCGCTCCGGCCGTCGCCCCAGTCCGACAGCAGGACCAGCCGGTCGGGGCCGTCCTCCTCCGCGCGCAGCACCAGGGTGGCGCGCAGTGCACGGGCCCGGCCGTCCGGACCGACGGTGACCCGGTCGTGCAGGCTCAGCCGGCGCAGGGCATCGTCGGCGTAGGGGAGGAGCGGAGCCAGCAGACCGGCGGCCTCGGGCCGGGTCGCCCACACGTCGCGGGTCGACGGCATCCGGTCGGCCAGCGTGCGGCGCCCGCGTGGCCGGGGCGGCGCGAGCAGCGCCCGCAGGCCGTTGCCGGGCAGTCCGAGCACGGCTTCGAGGTGCCGCAGCGCCAGCAGCGAACCGGGCCGCTCGGGACGGCGCCGCCCGGACTGCCAGGAACTGAGGGTCGCGACGCTCAGCGAGGCACCGCGCCTGACCAGCCGGTCGCGGACCCGGTCCAGGCTCAGTCCGCTGGCCGTGATGGCGGCCCGCAGCGCGTCCGCGAACGGTCCTCGCTCCAGCAGCCCGGCCAGCTCCTCCGCGAGGGGATCCCCGGAGCCCTCCGAACGCCGCGCCGCAGCTTCCGCCATCGACCTTCCACCCTGCTTCCGGCGCCTGCGCGCTTCCCGGCACATCCCGGCAGGCGTACGACCTCCACGATGGTGGGGCCTGGCGGCGGCGGGCACAATGCGGCCGTCGTCGGCTGCCGGTCCGGTCCTGTGCGCCGAGCCGGCTCCTCAGACGGTCGGGCGACTCTTCCGGAAGCAGC
Organism: Streptomyces sp. PsTaAH-124; assembly: GCF_000373685.1. NCBI lineage: Bacteria > Bacillati > Actinomycetota > Actinomycetes > Kitasatosporales > Streptomycetaceae > Streptomyces > Streptomyces sp. PsTaAH-124. The sequence goes on from NZ_KB892168.1 coordinate 126,048, forward strand.
AGCACGAAGCTAGCGGCACCTGGGCCTGAAGAAAATCTGTCGTGGCTGGAGTAGACATTGGCTTGGGGGAGGGTTAGGGTTTTGTCCGTAGCCCAGAAGTCGAAGAGCGATGGATCGATGGATCGTTCGAAAGAGGTCAATCGAAAGAAGTGAAGAGGTAAAGAGGTAAGGAGCGAACGCCATCAGGATCGCCCGGGTGAGGAGGCAGACCACCCGGGTACCGCAGACCCCGGATTGGAAGGTGGTCCCCGGTCACGCATCCGCGATCCCCGCAGCCCCGCCCCTCCGGGCGGAGCGTGCGGACAACGAGAACCGGCGAAGTCGGCCGGTAGACGGTGGTGAAAGCTCGGGGCCCGAGCGCCGGTCGGCGCTCGGGCCCCCCGACGCGTCCCCCGGAAGAGCCGGAAGAAGAGGTCTATGCCCCCTGCCCGTCCCCGTCCTGCCCACCCCCGACCCGCCGTCACCCCGCTCGACGACGACGACTACCCCGCCTACACCATGGGCCGGGCCGCCGACATGATCGGCAGCACCCCCGCCTTCCTGCGCACCCTCGGCGAACACCGGCTGATCACCCCGCTGCGCTCCGGCGGCGGCCACCGCCGCTACTCCCGTTACCAGTTGCGCATCGCCGCCCGCGCCCGCGAACTCGTCGACGCAGGCACCCCCGTCGAGGCCGCCTGCCGCATCATCATTCTCGAGGACCAGCTCGAAGAGGCCCAGCGCATCAACGAGGAACTCCGGGCCGCCCGCGCCCGGCCGAGGCCCCCGTCCTGACCGGAACGCGTCCTTGCCACCGGGCCGGTGACGACACCACCCATGCCACCGGGCGTGCCGGTGCATAGAATTCGATCTCATGTCGAAGCCTGACGAACTGATCATTGACATCGCCGCCCTTGTGGAGTCGGGGCAGAGCAACCAGATGTCCCTGACTGTGGTCGCCGGTGGTGCTGTCATCACCGGCCGACTGGCCCCCGAAGCCGTATGGAGGCAGCGGGTGTCAGAGGTGCTGACGGACTCCGCGCGCCTGGGCGAGTTCTCCGCCGTCTTCGACGTCCCCGCGAAGAAGGACGGCCCGCCCACCCATCTGCACTTCCACGTCGCCCGGATCCTCCAGGGCACCGTGGGCATCCCGGAGACGGGCGGCATGTACCGCGTCGCGATCGAGGACGTCACCGCCTGGACCGTCGGAGACTTCAGCTACTCCGACTGACCGGCCCGCCACCCCGTCCCTCTCGGCCCCTCCCGGCCCCTCCCGGCCTCTCTCGGCACGCAGCAGCCGCCGGGGCCCGTCCGGTGTCCACCGGCCGGGCTCCGGCGCTCCACCGGGACGGGCGTGTGCGCCCGCCGGTTTGGACTTGAGGGTCCAGAAACTTCCTCCTAGGGTCACGGGTCCGAGGACCACAGGGCTCACCAGGAGGAAGCTCCGATGAACGCGGACAAGGACCTGATCCAGGACAGGATCGACATCGTCGAGACACTCGCCCGCTATGTGCGCGACGTGGACGACCACGAGGTGGAGAAGGTCGCCGACCTGTTCACCGCGACCGGAGCACTCCAGATCCACACGCGGACCGGACGGCAGCCCCACCAGAAGCTCGGCGAGGCGTTCGTGGGCCGCGAGGGGCTCCGCGAACTGGCGAAGAGCTGGCCGCGCGAGCGCGTCGCCATGCACCGGACCTCCGATCACATCGTGCGGATCGACGGGGACGGCGCGGAGCTGAGCGCGCGCTTCATCGTGGTGGACCTCACCGACGACCGCCGGATCGAGGGCAGCGGGATCTCCGCGTACACGGTGCAGTTGGGCGGCCAGTACGAGGCCACCCTCCTGAAGGCCGACGGCGAGTGGAGGTTCACCCGGCTCGACATCCGCATCTCCGGACCGCTGGGCTGACACCCACCGGCACACCCACCGGCACACCCACCGGCACACCTCCCGGCGGTCCGGGTGTGCGCCGGCCGCGTACGATGGGGCCGACATGAGTGACATACATATCCAGCTCCACGGCGGCCTGGCCGGTGATCTCCACGGCGACCCGGACGACGCGCGGCCCCCGCTGGTCCTGCTGCACGGCCTCACCTCCGACCGGCGCCTGTGGGGACCCCTGCTCGCCGAACTCCCCGAGGGACGCCGGGTGCTGGCCCTGGACCTGCCCGGCCACGGCGGCTCCCCGCGGAGCGCCCCCTACACCCCGGACGCGGTGGCGGCGCTGCTGCACCGGGCCATCACGTCGGCCGGGCTCGACAGGCCCGTGCTGGCCGGTCATTCCCTCGGCGGTCTGCTCGCCACGGTCTACGCCGCCGCACATCCCGCGCGCGGTGTCGTCAACATCGACCAGCCCCTGCTGCCCGGCCCCTTCGGCGAGCTGCTGCGCGGCAACGAGGCGCTGCTGCGCGGCCCCGGCTACCTCCGGCTGTGGGAGCGGCTGACCGCCGGCATGGGCATCGACACACTGCCGCCCGCGGCACAGGACCTGGTCCGCGACGTCACCACGCCCCGGCAGGACCTGCTGCTCGGCTACTGGCACGACATCCTGACCCGGCCGGAGGACGAGATCCGCAAGCGCCGGGAACAGGACCTGACCGCTCTGCACATCCGTGGCGTCCCCTACCGGCATGTGAGCACCGGCGAGGTCCCCGAGCCCTACCGTGTGTGGCTGCGCTCCGTCCTGCCGGGCGCGGTCTTCACCGTCCTGCCCTCCGCCGGGCACTTCCCGCACCTCTCCCACCCCCGGGAGCTGGCCGCCCTCATCGGCGAGAGCTGAGCGGGCTGAGCGGCCGTCGGCCGCCGGAGACATGTGCCTCCGGCAGCCGGTCAGTGTGTGCGGGGAACCCCGGGCACGGAGCGGGTCACGGAGTGTTGTTGGCCAGGGCCAGCAGACGGGAGCGGTCGGCGCTGAAGCGGTCGCGGTCGACGTTCCCGGAGACACCGCTCACCGCGCCGGTGGACGTGTACTGCCACACGGTCCAGAACGGGAAGCCCTGCGGAATGCTGGGACTCGCCGCGGAGGTCCAGTGGGCCACCCACAGCGGGCTTCTGGCGGACATGCCGGTCCAGCCGCCGGTGCAGGAGTTCCACCAGCTCGGGCTGGTGTAGATCACCACGTCGCGGCCGGTGCGGGCCTTGTAGGTGGTGTAGAAGTCGAGTATCCAGGACTGCATCGCCGCGGGCGTCTTGCCGTAGCAACTGCCCTCGATGTCCAGCACACCCGGCAGCGTCAGGTTGTCGCGGGACCAGGCGCCCCCGTTGCTCGCGAAGAAGTTCGCCTGCGCCGCGCCACCGGACACGTCGGGCCGTGCGAAGTGGTACGCGCCCCGGATCACACCGGCGTTGTAGGCGCCCAGGTAGTTGGTGCTGAAGGTGGGGTCCTTGTACGAGGTGCCCTCGGTCGCCTTCATCCAGGCGAACTCGATGCCCGCGCCGCGCACCGACTTCCAGTTGATGCTGCCCTGCCAGACGGAGATGTCCACGCCCACCGGATTCGCCAGGAGCCCCGTCTCCGGCGCCGAGCCGAGGGCCAGTTGCCGGGTGTCGGGCTGGAAGTCCTTGGCGTCGCTGACGTAGCCGACGCCCATGTAGCCCTTGCCCAGGGGGACGGCGGCACCGGACGGCAGGGGCGCCGGGGACGCGGTGCCCGACAGCAGCCCGAGCGTCAGTGCGGCGGTGGCGCCGAGGACACCGGCCGCGGTGAGTCCGCGCCGGGCGGATGCGGGGATGAGGCTCTGGGGGAACAAGGCTTCCTCCTGCTCGGTGGGGGGAGGAGGACCGCGGTGGTGGGGAGTGGTCCTCCGGTGTTCTCGGGGGTTCTCCGTGCTCTCTGTGCTCTCCGTGTTGTTCGCTGTGCTCTTCGTGCTCTCCGGGTGGGGTCTACGCGCGTCTACTTGTCGCGAACACGTCATAGTGAGCCATAGAATCGCGTGCGCGGTAAACAGTTTTCCGGTGTGCTAGTGGTCTGGACCTGTTCTCGCCCCGGTGAGCTGCGGAAACGGACCGGCACCGGCCGAACTTTCTTCCGGTGGCGGGCGGTTCGCCTCGGCGGAGGTCCGGCCGCGCCGACCGGCGCCACCACGGACGGCCCCGGTGGTCCGCGCGTCGGATCCGGCGGCGGCATCGGGACCGGTGGGCTCAGAAGGGGCGGGGCTGGTCGGCGAGTTCGGGCGCACGCTCGTCGGCGGTCTGTGCCTCGGGCCGTGGGCGGGGGTCCGCCTTGGCCGGGATGAGCAGGCAGGCGAGGAGTCCCGCCGCGGCGGCCGCGGCGAGCAGGACGAACACCGTTGTGTAGCCGCCCTCGTCGGGGAAGCCGCCGGTGGTGGTGCGGGAGGCGAGGACGGTGGCGACGACGGCGGCGCCCACGGCCCCTCCGATGGTGCGGATGTTGGCGTTCATCCCCGTCGCCGCGCCGGTGTGCTCGGCGGGAACGGCGTGCACGACGACGACGGAGAGCGCCGAGAGGCCGATGCCGAAGCCCACGCTCGCGACCGCGGTCCCGAGCGCCACCTGCCAGGCGTTGGCGTGCAGGACGGCCAGCAGCAGGAATCCGGCGACGGTCGGTACGGAGCCCGCGACGAGCAGTGTCTTCGTCGGCACCCTCCGGGCGAGCGGTCCGGCGGCGAGTCCGGCGAGGAACTGGGCCGCGGTGGCGGGAAGGAAGAGCAGGCCCGCCGCCGTGATCGACTCTCCCAGGCCGTACCCGGTGCCGGTGGGTGTCTGGAGGAAGGACGGGATGAACCCGAACGCCGAGTACAGGGTGACTCCGAAGAGGAACGACGCGAGGTTCGCCGTCCACACCGGCCGCAGCCGGAAGACCCGCATGTCGATCAGCGGGAAACGGGAGCGCGTCTCGACGGCCACCCACGCGGCAGCGGCCACGAGCGCGGCGGCGAACAGGCCCAGGGTCCGCGCTGATCCCCAGCCCCATTCCTGCCCGAGGCTCAGCGGCAGCAGGAGCAGTACGAGGGCGGCGGCGAGCAGGAACCCGGCCGGCCAGTTCATCCGGCCGCCCGCCGTCGTGGTCCCGGTGTCCGGGACGGTCAGGAGCACGGCCAGGACCATGATCCCGTTCGCGATGGCGGGCAGCCAGAACAGCCAGGGCACACCGAGCCCCTCGATGATCGGGCCGGTGACCAGCACACCGATGGCGCCGCCCACCGAACTGACGGCCGCGATCAGCCCGACGGTGGTTCCGACCCGGGCCGTGGGCAGCAGATCGCGGACGATCCCGAAGGCGAGCGGCAGTGTGGCGCCGCCCGCGCCCTGGAGCAGCCGCCCGAGGACCAGCACGGGCAGGCTGGTCGCCAGCGCGGCGACCAGGCTTCCGGCCGTCAGCAGCAGCAGGACCGCGATCAGGATCCGGCGCTTGCCGACCTGATCGCCCAGGCGGCCCAGGACCGGGGTCAGGACGGCGCTGGAGAGCAGGAACGCCGTGAGCACCCAGCTGACCCCGAGCTGGGTCGTGTGCACATGGCCGCGCAATGCCTCCAGGCCCGGATTCACCATCGACTGGACCAGCGCGTAGGACACCGCCGAGACCGACAGCACCACCACGACGGACCGGCCGCGCGATGTGGCGGACGGTCCGTCGGCAGGTCCGGAGGACCCGGACCGGGGAGAGTTATTGGACTTCATGGTCCAACTATCGGCAGTCAAGATAGGACTGTCAAGTCCATTCTTGGCTGGGTGCGGGGCTCCCGCCCTTGGTGGGTGTGGGTGTGGGTGCCGCTTCGGGTGTGAGTGTCGCTTGGGGTGTGAGCGCGGGTCCGGGTGTGCGGGCGGCGGTGGGGCGCAGGACGGGGAGGTTGACGAGGAAGAGCGAGACGAGGGCGGCGGCCAGGAGGGAACCGGCCGCCCAGAGGTAGGCGCTGCGGTAGCCGTGCACGAGTGCGGTGGCGTGGGCGGCGCTCCCGTGGGAGGCGAGGTATCCGGCGGTGGCACCGGTGGCGATGGTGTTGAGCAGGGCCGTACCGATGGAACCCCCCACCTGCTGCGAGATGTTGATCATCGCCGAGGCCACTCCCGCGTCCTCGGCCCCGACACCGTGGTTCGCGAGGCTGGTGGCCGGCATCAGCGCGATTCCCAGGAAGAGGCCGAGACCGAGCTGCGCGACCAGCAGGACGGGGCTGTAGGAGCTGCCGGTGTCGAGCAGCAGCAGGAGCAGGACGGAGAGGGCGGCGCCCAGGTATCCGGTGGTCATGACCGTCCCCGCGCGCAGCCGGGTCAGGAGCCGTGAGCCGAGCCAGGCGGCGCCGGTGGCCTGGGCGGCGACCAGCGGCAGGAACGCGATGCCGGTACGGGCGGGGGAGTACCCCTTGACGGTCTGGAGGTAGAACGTCAGGAACAGCGACACACCGTAGAGGCTGAGCAGTCCGAGGGCCGCGGAGAGGTACGCGCCGAGCCGGTTGCGCTCCGTCAGGATCCGCAGGGGCAGCAGGGGGTCGCGGCGGCGGGCCTGGAGCAGGGTGAAGACGGCCAGCAGGAGCGCGGCGGTGGTGAACGTGCCGAGCGTGACCGCGTCGGCCCAGCCGCGGTTCCGCGCGAGGGTGAAGCCGTACACGAGTGCGGCGAGGCCCACCGTGGCCAGTACCGCGCCCGGGATGTCCAGCCGGGCGGTGCGGTCGGTCCCGCTGCCGTCATCGACGTACTTGAGCGCTCCCACGAGGGGGACGAGCGCGAGGGGGACGCTGACGAGCAGCGCCCAGTGCCAGTTGAGGTACTGGGTCAGCAGACCGCCCAGCAGCAGTCCCACCGCGCTGCCGGACGTGGTGATGGCGGCGAACACCCCGAACGCGCGGGCGCGTTCCCTCCCGTCGGGAAAGGACAGCGAGATCAGGGAGAGGACGGCCGGAGCCAGCAGCGCGCCGAAGACACCCTGGAGTGCGCGGGCGGTGAGCAGGAGCCAGGTCGCGGACGCGACCCCGCCCAGGGCGGACGCGGCGGCGAAGCCGACGAGCCCGACGAGGAAGACGCGCTTGCGGCCCCAGAGGTCCCCGAGCCGGCCGCCGAACAGCAGCAGCCCGCCGAAGACCAGGGTGTACGAGGTGAGCACCCACTGCCGTCCGGCGTCGGAGATGTGCAGGTCGGCCTGGGCGGAGGGGAGGGCGACGTTCAGGATCGCCGCGTTGACGATCACGATGAGCTGGGCGGCCGACACGAAGACGAGGGCGAGCCAGCGCCGCCGGTGGTCCGGGGCAGCGACAACCTGAGACATGGGACATCCAAGGGCCTGGGCAGGAGACGGGGGAGGGGGCAGGTCGCCTGCCCGGCGGCGAAGGTACGGCGGCGAAGGTACGGCTGCGGAGGTACGGCGGTGGTGTGTCGCGGAGACCGCGGGTCCTGGTCTGGTCCGGACCGGTCTGATGCTGTCCGGGCCGGTGCGGCACCGGACCCGGACCAGGACCCGGACCAGGACCCGCGGGAGACCTCACCGCAGGTTCCGGAAGGTCTCCCGGATGTCGGTCACGAAGGCGTCGGGGTTCTCCCAGGGACCGAAGTGACCGCCCTTCGCATGTGCCTTGACGTTGACCGGGTTGAACCAGGGGCGGCTGGGGCCGTTCTCGAAGGCGGCGACGCGCTCCTCGGTCGTCCGGACGCCCGGCGGGTAGGTGTCGCCGAGCAGGAGGCTGAAGCCGGCCGGCGGCTCGACCTGCGGGTGCCGGTCGTGCTCGGGCTTCCACGGATGGCGGACGGCGTTCTTGTAGACCCGCATCGACGAGCCGATCGACTGGGTGACCCAGTAGATGGTGGCGTTGGTGAGGATGAAGTCCCGGGGGAACACCTCGTCGAACTTGTCGCGGTTGTTCTTGTCGCTCCACTTCTTCCACCGCTGGAGGAGCCAGGCCAGCATGCCCACCGGGGAGTCGTTGAAGCCGTGGGTGACGGTCTGCGCATCCAGCATGTGGACCGCGACGTGGGAGGCGAGGGTCGCGTCGAAGCGCAGCAGGTCCTCCCGCAGGAGCGGCGAGGCGTCCTTCGGGATGGTGTTGCCCTCGGTGATGTCCCAGTAGCGGTCGTTCTGGAAGATGCCGGGGAAGAGGTCCTGGCCGTAGTGCAGCCCGATCACACGGTCGGCGTACTTGTGGCCGAGCTGGCTCTGCACCAGGGCGCCGTAGTCGGTGCCCGCGGAACCGTACTTGTCGTAGCCGAGCACGTCGGTCATCAGGGTGTCGAAGATGTCGGCCATCTTCCAGTAGTTCATGTCGCCCCGGCCCACGGGCGTGGAGAAGCCGAAGCCGGGCAGGTCGGGCACGATCACGTCGAACGCGTCCGCGGGATCGCCGCCGAAGGAGGCGGGGTCGGCCAGCGGCCGGATGACCTTGTTCCAGAAGTTCCCGATCCACGGCCAGCCGTGGTTCAGGAGGAGCCCGATCGGACGGGGTCCCTTGCCCGGCTCCCGCACGAAGTGCACCGGGGTGCCGTCCAGTTCGACGCGGTGCCGCGTGAAGGTGTTCAGCTCCTTCTCCACCGCGCGCCAGTCGAACCCGTTCGCCCAGTACTCGACCAGCGGCTTGATGTAGGCGGTGCTCAGACCGTAGTACTCGGTCTCGTTGTCCAGGTCCGGCGCGAAGCGCGTCGCCTTCAGGCGCGCCTTCAGGTCGTCCAGGACGTCCTGCTGGACATCGATCGTGTACCGCTCCAGCGAACGGCCCTTGGCGTTGTCACTCATGATGTGTGTGTCCTCTTGTCTCGTTGGTGTCGTCTTGTCGGCTGTCGGCGAAGTGCGCGGAACCGGGTGGGGCGCACGCTCAGTAGGTGAAGTCCATGTGCAGCCGGGTCTGTTCGAGCTCCGCGATGTACCAGGAGCCGTCGAGCGCGACGAACCGGCCGCGGTAGTGGCCGTATCCGTGCATCCCCTTGAAGGGGAAGTCCGCGGGCGGTTCGATGCCCTCGGGACGGATGATGAGGTCTTCCATCGCCCACACCCCGTGGGCCGACGTCGCCGAGTCCACGTCGACCTCGGACGAGAACAGGTGGTGGATCAGGGTGTCCTCGGGGGTGTTGGCGGCGGCGAGCTTCGCCGCGATGTCCTCGCGGCCCTCCATCCGCAGCCAGGGTGTGCCGTCCGGCTTGTACGGGGTGTAGGTGCCGTCCGGTGCGAACAGGCCGGCCAGGTCCTGCCAGCGGTGGTGGTCGGCGTAGCGGGCGTAACGGGCCATGAGCCGGCGTACGTCCTCGGTGATCGCCAGTCGTTCTACGGCGTCCATATCAGGTGTGTCCTAGGGGAAAATCGACTGAGGTATTCGACGGTTCTACGGGTTCTACGGGTTCAATGGGTTCTACGGGCTCGACGGAACGGGAGTGGACCGGATCCGGGCATACGTCACCGGACGTCGATCATTTCGTTCTCGGAATCGAGCCGGGCGAGGGGTCCGGGAATTCCGGACAGCCCGCGAGAAATTCGGACCGGCATTTCACGGTCCGGAGCCGGACTCACGCTTGAGCCCGTGCTCCAGGCGCTCTAGGCGCTCTAGGCGCTCTAGGCGTTCTTGTTGTTCTCGGGGTTCTCGGGGTTCTCGACGCGCAGTCCGCGGCGCAGCGCGTCCGTCATTTCCGCGACCATTCGGATGCTCACCCCGGCCTGCGGGGCGAGCTGGGCCGAGCCGTGGAAGGTGCCGGGGAAGTGATGGATCTCGGTCGGCACCCCGGCGGCGATCAGCCGCTGGCCGTAGATCAGGTCCTCGTCGCGCAGCGGGTCGAACTCGGCCGCCGTGATGTAGGTGGGGGGCAGTCCGGACAGGTCCTCGGCGCGCGCCGGTGCCGCGTACGGGCTGATGTCGTCGCCGCCGCGGAGCCCCTCGCCGCCGAGGTAGTAGTCCCAGCAGACCTCGGCGTTGTGCCGGTTCCAGCCCGGTACGTCGGTGAAGGTCCGCATGGAGAGGGTGTCCAGGCGGTCGTCGAGGGCCGGGATGCCGAGGTACTGCATGACCAGGGCGGGGCCGCCGTGGTCACGGGCGTACAGGGCGAGGCCCGCGGCGAGGCCCGCGCCGGCGCTCTCCCCGGCCACCCCGATGCGCTCCGGATCCACCCCCAGCTCGTCCGCGTGGGCCGCGAACCAGGTCAGGGCGGCGTAGCAGTCCTCGATCGGGGCGGGGAACGGGTGCTCGGGGGCGAGCCGGTACTCGACCGATGCCACGACCGCGCCCACCTCGGCCGCGATGCGCAGTGTCTCGTTGTGGAAACCGGCGACACTGCCGATGGCGAATCCGCCGCCGTGTATGTAGAGAAGGCCGGGAAGCTTGCCCTCGTGGCCCGCCGGCGTGTAAATGCGCACGCCGATCTCGGGGGCGCCGTTCAGTCCGGGAACGGTGATGTCCCGGAAACTGACATCGGTCGTCTGCTCGGCCGCGTCGAATGACATCAGTTCGGCTTCCGCGGCGCGCATCTGCTGCACATTGGTGTAGTCGATGCCCGCGAGGAGAGAAAGCCACGGGGCCAGTTCGGGGTCGTATGCGTACGTCATTTCCGGTGTCCTCCTTGGTTGGTGTTCACCAGTTTCCAGGAACAACCGGAGGTCGCACAGCCGACGCGTGGTGGCCTCTCGGCACCGGAATCCGCCAAGTGTCGGATGACGTCTCGTGCGCAGGCGGAATGACGCGAGGACCCCGAAGCCGGGCGCTGCTCGGTGCTGCTCGGTGCTACTCGGCCGTGTCGCGCAACTGCCGCAGCAGGATGGCGAGTTCGAGGCGCAGCCGGCCGGAGGGAGCGCCGAAGGAGAAACCCAGCCGGGTCTCGGCGTGGGCGAGCCGGGCCATGACGGTGCTGTGGTGCCGGTAGACCTCGGCGGCGGCCTTGCGGGCCGAACCGGTCGCGCAGTAGGCGGTGAGTACGGCCAACGTGTCCGCGCCGTGCTGTTCGTCCGCGAGCGAGTCGAGTGCGGCCACGTCCGCCACCTGCGCGATGTCCTGGCCGCGCAGCCGGGCCGCGATGGCTGCGAACGCCCCGAGCTCCCCGGCCCGTACGACGGCGGGGAAGAGCGCGTCCAGCGTGGCGAAACGCAGTGCCGTGCGGGCCTGTTGCCAGGCTTCGGGCGCGTCGATCACGGGCAGCGGGTCGCTCACGCCGACGCGCATGCCCTTGGCCGGCAGATCCGATAGGTCCGGAGGCAGCGAACGGGTCAGGACGGCGTGCACCCGGCCGAGCGAGGCGGCCCGCACACCCGGGCTGCTCTCGCCCAGCGCGGCGAGGAAGCCCTTGACCTCCGCGGGCTCGGCGGCCACCGCCATGACGTGCAGTTCGGTGGCCGGTTCGAACCGCATCAGGCGTACGGCCCGCGCCCGCTCGACCTCACCGGCACTGGCCGACAGCGCCAGCTCCACCAGGGCCGCGTCGCCCAGCTCGGGCAAGGGGCCCCGAGTGTGCTCCAGGAGCAGTGCGGCGGCGATCGAGAACCGTTCGAGCACGATGTCGTCGAGGGCGAGCGGCGTCCCGGTGCGTTCGAGCCACACCCGGCTGGTCGGGGAGAGATCCCGGACGAGGGCGTCGGCCGGTTCCTGGACGTCGGCCAGGATGCGGCCGGTGTGATCGGCACGCAGGCACACACCCAGTTCGGCGTCGGTGACACCCGCCGAGCACTCGGCCAGCCTGGCGGTCTCCCGCACCAGCGTGCGGAGTGTGACCCGGCCCGAGACCAGTTTGTCGAAGAAACCGATCACGCGCACAGCGTTCTCCGCGTCGGCGTCCAGAGCCGACAGCCGCAGCAACAGACCCTTCATGCGCGGAACACTACGTCATCCGACAACTGGCTGAAACGTGTGACGCATCACCGCCATCCGACGGCTGGCCGGGACCCGCGCGGGTCGCGGAGACTGGCGCCGAGGCACTGACGAAAGAGACCGAGGATGACCTACTCCTTCGATCCCGAACTGGCCGCCTGGGTTTCTCTGCTCTCGGAGGCGGACTTCTCCGAGATCGCACGGGTGCGGCAGGTGGAGGCGCAGCTCACGGGGCTGGCGCCCCGCGAGCGTGCGGCCGCCGTCGACATCCGTGACCTCACCGTGCCCGCGACCGAGGAGGGACCGGGCGTAGGTGTCCGGATCTACTCGCCCGCCGGCCGGCGGGGCGGCCTGCCGGGGCTGCTGTACATGCACGGCGGCGGGTTCGCCATCGGCAGTGTCGACACCTTCCACGTCGAGACGAGCCACATCGCGGCCGAGGTGGGCGCGGTCGTGGCGTCGGTGGAGTACCGGCTCGCCCCCGAGCATCCGTTCCCGGCCGCGCTGGACGACTGCTACGCGGTGCTGAAGTGGATGGTGGCCAACTCCGACGCGCTGGGGGTGGATCCGGAGCGTATCGGGGTGGCCGGGGAGAGCGCCGGGGCGGGCCTTGCCGCGGGCCTCGCCCTGTACGCCCGTGACCGCGGCGGTCCCGCCCTGGTCATGCAGTACCTCGGCACACCGGTCGTGGACGACCGCCTGGACACCCTCTCCATGCGGGCCTTCACCGACACGCCCGGCTGGAACCGGTACAACGCGGAGCTCAGCTGGGACTACTACCTGGGCGGGCGGGGGCTCCGCGGCGGCGACGACATCAGCCCGTACGCGGCACCGGCGCGCGCCGAGGACCTGTCCGGGCTGCCCCCTGCCTACGTCACCGCCTGCGAGTTCGATCCGCTGCGCGACGAGGACCTGGGCTATGCGCGGCGCCTGATCTCGGCGGGTGTGCCCGCCGAGGTGCACCACTTCCCCGGCACCTTCCACGGCTCGGCCCAGCTCGCCCCGCACGCCGGGGTGAGCCGCCGGATGATCGCCGAGCTGCTGGACGCACTACGACGCGGGCTGCGGGCGGCCGACGGCGAATGACCGTCATATGACGGTGGGCGGGTGTACGCCGGACGCACAGACTTGAGGCGAGGCGCTGAACGAAGGAGATGGCGGATGTCTTATGGTTACGATCCGGAGCTGACCCCTTGGATCGACCTCCTCCCGGACGTGGACTTCGCCGAACTCGACCGGGTGCGGCGGGTGGAGGCCGAGATCATGGAGTTCGGGCAGTACGAGCCGCCCGCACCCGTCGACGTCCACGAGGCCACCGTGCCGGCCTCGGACGGCGCTCCCGAGGTCGGCGTCCGCGTCTACCGGCCCACCGGACGGAGCGGGCGCCTGCCCGGACTGCTGTACGTGCACGGCGGCGGGTTCGCCATCGGCAGCGTCGACGCCTTCCACGGCGAGACGACACGCATCGCGGCCGAGGTGGGCGCGGTGGTGGTGTCGGTGAAGTACCGGCTGGCTCCGGAACATCCCTTCCCGGCCGCGCTGGACGACTGCTACGCGGCGCTGCGGTGGATGGCGTCGCACGGGGACGAACTGGGTGTGGACCCGGAACGCCTCGGGGTCGCCGGAGAGAGCTCCGGCGCGGGCCTCGCCGCCGGCCTCGCCCTGTACGCACGCGACCGCGGCGGCCCCGCCCTGGCCATGCAGTACCTCGGCGTCCCGGTCCTCGACGACCGCCTGGACACCCGCTCCATGCGGATCTTCACCGACACACCCGGCTGGAACCGCCACAACGCCGAGGTCACCTGGGACTACTACCTCGGCGGGCAGGGGCGCCGCGGCGGCGACGACATCAGCCCGTACGCGGCACCGGCGCGCGCCGGGGACCTGTCCGGGCTGCCGCCCACCTACATCACGGCCGGCGAGTTCGATCCCGTGCGCGACGAGGACCTGGCCTACGCCCAGCGGCTGATCGCCGCCGGGGTGCCCACCGAGGTGCACGTCTTCCCCGGCACCTTCCACGGCTCCACCCAACTCGCCCCGCAGGCCCGGGTGAGCCGCCGCATCGTCGCCGAACAGATGCTGGCCCTCCGCCGCGGCCTGGGCACCGAAGAGGACGAGGACTGATCTCCACACCGTAGCCTTCGGCGACTGGCGACCTCGCCCCCCGTTCAGGCAGGCCGGCGGCCGGTCTCAGTCGTCCTCGTCGTCGAGCAGGGCGAGCCGGGCCGTCACGTCGTCGGCGAAGCGGGCGAGGAGGCGGACGAGGTCGTCGCGGTCCTTGTGGGGCCAGTCGGCGAGGGTGTCGGTGAACCAGCCGAGCACGAAGGCGAGATAGCGGTCGACGGCCTCGGCGCCGACGTCGGTGGGTTCGATGAGGCGGGCCCGCGCGTCGTGCGGGTCGGGGATGCGGCGGACGAGGCCGCGCTTCTCCAGGGCCTGCACCTGGCGGGTGATGTGCGGGCCCACGACCTGCATGCGGTCGGCGATCTCGCCGATCCGCAGGGGCCGGTCGGCCGTGCGCAGGGTGACGAGCACGCCCACCGCGGCGCGGTCGCGCCCGAGGCCCGCTTCCTCGGCGGCGCGCTCGACGAGGCGGCCCCGGCTGACGGCGGTGCTGAGCCGGGTGAGCCGGGGCAGCATGGCGAGGAACCCGGGGGACTCGGGGACCCCGGGAGAGCCTGGTGACTCGGGGGGTTCGGCGGACATGGCACCTCCAGTTGCATACCTGAGGTAGGTATCTGTACCGTGGGGGACGGGTCGCCGCCCGCGAGGGCGACGTACGGCCTGCATAAAGATACCTGAGGTACGCATCTGATGCTCGTCCAGCGCGTACCACCCACGTCCCGGCGGTGCCGCCCGCCGCCCGCCGGAGAAGCGAGAGGCCAGGAACACCATGAACGCCCTGCACGCCACGGACACAGCGTCACGCCCCGCCCGCCGCGTCCTGATCTCCGGAGCGAGCATCGCGGGCCCCGCGCTCGCGTACTGGCTCGACCGGTACGGCTTCGAGGTGACCGTCGTCGAGAAGGCCCCCGCCGTACGCGGAGGCGGCTACGCCATCGACATCCGCGGCACCGCCCGCGAGGCCGTGGAGCGCATGGGGCTGCTCCCGCGCCTGCGCGCCGCCCATGTCGACAGCCGTCGCATCACCTTCATCGACCCTGCCGGAGGGACCGTCGGCGCGCTGCGCCCGGAGCAGATGACCGGCGGCGAGGCCGGTCTCGACCTGGAGGTCCGGCGCGGCGATCTGGCCGCCGCCCTCCAGGAGGCGCTGGGCGACCGGGTCGAGTTCCTCTTCGAGGACTCCATCGCCGCGCTGGACGACGACGGGGACTGCGTTCACGTGGTGCTCGACAGCGGTGCCCGCCGCGACGTCGACCTCGTCATCGGCGCGGACGGCCTGCACTCGAACACACGCCGCCTCGTCCTCGGGCCCGAGGAGCCCTTCCACCACTACCTCGGACACGTCTTCGCCGGGTTCACCCTCCCGAACGAGTTCGGGCTCGCCCACGAGGGCGTCATCTGGAACGACGTCGGGCGCAGCGCGGTCCTCTACGCGCACGAGCCGGCCGACCGCGTCCACGGCTTCCTCACCTTCACCCGCGACGTCCCGCCCTTCGAGGCCTTCCGCGACCCGCGCGCCCAGCGCGATCTGGTCGCCGCCCGCTTCCCGGAGCGGGTCTGGCACGTACCGCGGCTGGTGGAGGCGATGGGCGAGGCCGACGACCTGTTCTTCGACATCGTCAGCCAGATCCACCTTCCGGCCTGGTCGCGCGGACGGGTGGCGTTCGCGGGCGACGCCGCACACGCCACCTCGTTCCTGTCCGGCCAGGGTTCGAGCGTCGCCCTGGTCGGCGCCTACGTCCTGGCCGGTGAACTGGCCGCGCACACCGACCACACCGCCGCCTTCGCGGCCTACGAACACCTCATGCGCCCCTTCGCCGAGCGCAACCAGGCACTGGCCACCAGCGGCGGCACCATCGTGACCCCGACGACACGCGAGCAACTGGAGTCCCGCAACGCCCTGTTGCGCGACCCGGAGTTCCTGGCGAAGGAACTGGCGACGCCAGGCGCGCAGACGCACAGGGAAGCGCACTCGGGTCTCGTACTGCCGGACTACCCCGGGGCACGGTGACACCGACACCACCGGCGTGCTCCTGCCGCACCGGCACCTCGGCGGGTGAGGCCGCGTCGCCGGTCCGGCGCAACCGCTCCACCGTCGCCCGCAGTTCGTCGAGCGCCTGCCTGGTCGTCTCGACACGTTCCCCCAGGCACTTGCGGGTCTGCGCCAGGCGGCTGCCGAAGAGGTGGGCGGCGACCGTGGCCTGCGCATCGGCCAGGGTGATCTGGGGTGGGCTTCAGCGCCGGGAGATACGGGCCTCGATGCCGTCGAGCACGACGTCGAGACCGATCCGGAAGGTCTGGTCGGCGTCCAGGTGGGCGGCGTCGTGCACCACCGTGGCCAGCGCGGGGAACCGGCCGGTGGCGAAAGTCCGCCGAAGATAGGGGCCGAGTGCCTCCTGCCACCGCCTCTCGTCCATTCCGGTGGCGCGCTCGGCCCGCCGCTCGGCGACCTCCCGGCGTACCGCGCCGACCGCGTACGCCTTGACGGCGGCGACCACCGGCATGACGTCGTCCACGCCGACGTCGTCCAGCGCGGCCACCACGGTCTCCCCGGTGGCCAGCGCGTGCGGCCCGAGCTGGGGGCGGCCGTCCAGGAGATCGGCGAGCCACTCGTGGGTGTGGGCGGCGTGCCGGATGGACTCGGCGAGCGAGCGCAGCACCTCCCGCCAGCCGTCCCCGGCCGGCCGGATCTCGGCGTGGACGGCGTCGACCATGAGGTCGAGCAGCTCCTCCTTGCTCGCGATATAGCCGTACAGCCGCATCGGACGGACGTCCAGCGCGGTGGCGACCTTGCGCAGCGACACCGCGTCCAGGTCGTCCGCGTCGGCCAGCCGGATCGCCGCCCGCACGATCCGCTCCCGGCTCAACGGCGCCGGTACCGGGCGATGCGGCGGCTCCGGCCTCTCCCACACCAACATACGGCTCACCATACATCGCATCGAGCGATACAGTGTATCGAGCAGTACGGCGTATCAAGCGGCCGTAGTGCTTGCAGTGCTTGCAGCACTTGCAGTGCTCGAAGTATCCGGAGTGTTCGGAGGGGGAGGCGATCACGCCCATGTCCACGCCCATGTCCCTACCCATTGCCATCGTCGGAGCCGGTCTCGGCGGCCTGGCTCTCGCCCGTGTGCTGCACGTGCACGGCATGGAATCCGTCGTGTACGAACGCGAGCCGTCCCGCGACGCCCGGGGCCAGGGCGGCATGCTCGACATCCACTCCGGCCAGCGGGCGCTGCGCGAGGCCGGTCTCATCGACCGGTTCCACGAGATCGCCCGCGGCGCGGGCCAGGACATGCGGCTGCTCGAACCGGACGGCACCCTGCTGTTCCAGGAGGACACACCCGACGACGCCCCGCTCGCACGACCCGAGGTCGACCGCGCCGACCTGCGCCGCCTGCTGCTGGACTCCCTCCCCGAGCACACGGTGCGCTGGGGGCAGGCGTTCACCTCCGCCGCCGACGGCCTGCTGCACCTCGCCGACGGCACCAGCGCGCCGTACGGCCTGCTGGTCGGCGCGGACGGCGCGAACTCCCGGGTCCGCGCGCTGCTCACCGACGCCCGGCCGCACCACATCGGCCAGAACGTCGTCGAGCTGGGCATCCCCGACATCGACCGTACGCACCCCGACCTCGCGGCGATGGTCGGGCGCGGCAACTACTGGGTGCTCGGCCACGGCATGTCCCTGGCGGCGCAGCGCAACGGCGACGGCCGCGTCCGGATCGGCCTCAGCTTCTACCGCACCCCCGAGGACTGGTTCGCCACCAGCGGCATCCCCTTCGACGACCCGGCTGCCGCGCGGGCCCGGCTGACCGAACTGCTCAGCGGCTGGGACCCGCGGTTCACCGCGCTCGTCGCGGCCTGCGACGACGAGGTCGTACCCCGGTCGCTCACCACCCTCCCGACCGGCCTGACCTGGCCGCCGGCCCCGGACATCACCCTGCTCGGCGATGCCGCGCACCTGATGCCGCCGGTGGGGGAGGGCGCCAACATGGCCCTGCTCGACGGCGCCCTGCTCGCCCTCGCGCTGGCCGCGCACCCGGACGACTTCCCCGCCGCCGTCAGGGAGTACGAGGACGAGATGTTCGAACGCACCGGCGCGGCCGCCCGGATGTCCGCCGAGATGCAGGAACTGCTGATGTCACCGGACGCCGCCCAGCGGCTGCTGGCGTTCTTCCGGCCCGGTTGAGGACGGCTGAGCACGCTCGGACCTCCTCCTTCTCCTTCTCCTTTTTCCTCCTCTTCTTTCCCCTCTTCTTCTTCTCCTCCTGGGACTTCTTCTCCTCCTGGGACCGCCGGGGCGGGGCCGCCCGCGCCCCGCCCGTCCGGGCCCCGCCCCCGCGCGCCCCGGGACGCTCAGTCGTCGGCGATTTGCAGGGCCAGCACGAAGTGCCTCCCGTCCGTCGCCGCGAGGAGGCTGTCGAACAGCGGGGTGAGTCCGTTGACCGCGCCGCACGACGCGTCGTGGTTGGTCCACCAGTCGGTTCCGGGGCCGAGGAGGGACACCACCCGCCGCGCCGTGCGCCCGGCGGTCTCCGCGGGCAGATGCCGGTGGTCCGGCCAGAGCAGGTCCACGGCCGCGACCCGGGCCAGGAAGTCGGCCGCCTCGCCCGCCGCCAGTGGTTCCAGGGCCGCGCGGATCTCGGCGACGGACGGCGGGACGTACCCGCGCAGGAAGCGCCGCCAGGACTCGTCCGCCGCGACCACGGCCAACTGCGCGCGGATCCGGGCCGCCAGCTGCGGCAGACCCGGTTCCGGCTCGGCGAAGCGTCCGGCCGCCACGTACACCCGTGCCGGAGTGCACAGCTGCGCCATGGCTGCTTCCAGGTCGGCCAGGATTCCCGCGGACGTCACACCGGCATTCTGCCGCAGGGCAGGTGAAGATCTCGTCGACGAACGTCCCCACCGGTGCCCCCGCGTGCCACGCTGCGGTACCGGCGCCGACACGGCCGGAGACGACGGGAGCAACGGGAGCGACGCGATGCCACGCAGGGAACGACCGCTGGACGACGACGGCGGTCCGCTGGTGCGACTGGCCGGGGCGCTGCGGGAGTTACGGACCGAGGCGGGCCGGCCGACGTACCGGGAACTGGCCCGGCTGGCCGGGTTCTCCTCCTCGACGCTGTCGGCCGCCGCGGCCGGCCGTCAACTGCCCAGCCTGCCCGTGCTGCTGGCCTTCGTCCGCGCCTGCGGTGCCGAACCCGGGCCGTGGGAGGAGCGCTGGCGCGCCACGGCGGCCGAACTGTGCGGCGAGGACTCCGCCGAAGAAGAGGCGCCGGGCGACCGCCAACAGGCGCCGTACGCCGGGCTCGTCGCCTTCCGCACCGAGGACGCGCCGTGGTTCTTCGGCCGTCGGCGGCAGATCGGGCACCTGACGGAACGGGTGGGCCGCCGCCGGTTCACCGCCGTGGTGGGCGCCTCCGGAGCGGGCAAGTCGTCGCTGCTGCACGCCGGGTTCGTCCCGGCCTGGCGGGCGGAGCATCCCGAGGGGCAGGTGGTGACACTGACACCGGGACCCCACCCGCTGGCAGCCTGCCTGAAGGCACTGCGCGCACAGCGGGCGGCACACCGGAGGGACGCCGGTGCCGGGGACGACGACCCGGTGGGCCGCGCCGCCCTGCGGCTGCTGGGCGACCGGCCCGCGTCGGCCGAACTCCTCCTGGTGGTGGACCAGTTCGAGGAGACCTTCACCCTGTGCGAGGAACCCGAGGAAGCCTCCCGCTTCATCGCGGCCCTGCTGGCGGCGGCGCACACGCCCGGCAGCCGGTGCCGGATCGTGGTGAGCCTGCGCGCCGACTTCTACGCCCACTGCACCGACCACCCCGCGCTGGCCGACGTGATGCGCGAGGACCAGGTGCCAGTCGGCGCCCTCACCACGGAGGAACTGCGGCAGGTCATCTGCGGGCCCGCCGCACGGGCCGGTCTGACCGTCGAATCGGCGCTCCTGGCCGAGCTGGTGGTCCGCGCCCAGGGGCGGTCGGCGGTGCTCCCCCTCCTCTCCCACGCCCTGCGCGAGACCTGGCGGCGGCGCCGCGGCAACGCCCTGACCCTGGCCGGCTTCGAGGCCACCGGCGGCATGGAGGAGGCCCTCGCCCGCACCGCCGAGCAGGCGTACGACGCGCTCGACCCGGCACGGCAGCGCATCGCCCGCGACGTACTGCTGCGCCTGACCGCCTCCGGCGACGGTGCCGAGGACGTCAAACGCCGGGTGGAACGGAGCGAGTTGAAGCTGTGCGGTGGCGACCCGGCCCCGGTCCTCGAACACTTCGCCCGCGCCCGGCTGCTGGTCCTGGATCACGACACCGTGGAGATCGCGCACGAGACCCTGATCCGCCGCTGGCCCCGGCTGCGCGACTGGCTCGCCGAGGACCGCGAGGGACTGCGCGTGCACCGCGAACTGACCGGGGCCGCCCGCCAGTGGGCGGCGGTCGGCCGCGACACCGGCGCCCTGTACCGCGGCGTACGGCTGGACCGGGCCCACGCCTGGGCGGCGGCGCGGGACTCCCGTGCGCTCAGCGGCGACGAGCGGGACTTCCTCGCGGCGAGCCTGCGCGCCCGGAGCCGCGAGCGCGCCGCCGCCCTGCGCGAACGGCGGCGGCTGCGCGGCCTGCTCGCCCTGGTGACCGCCCTGCTGGCCGGGGCCCTGGCCGCCACCGGGATCGCGGTCGGCTCCCGGCAGGAGGCCACCCGCGAGCGCGACCAGGCCCGCTCGCAGCAGATGGCGCAGCAGGCCGGTCAGTTGCGCCGGACCGACCCGGCCCAGGCACTCCGCATGGCGCTCGCCGGGTACCGGACACGGCCCACCGCCGCCGCGCGCGGAGCCCTCCTGAGCATGTACGCCTCCCCGTACGCACGGCAGTTGAAGGGAGACGTACGGGTCGAGGCGGTCGCGTTCGGCCCCCGGCCCACGCAGGCGGACACGCTGGCGACGGGCGACGCGGACGGCGTGCTGCGCGTCTGGGACACCTCCGGGCCGCGCCCCCGCCCCGTGGCCGTCGCACGGGGCCGGACGGCCCTGCGCTCGCTCGCGTTCAGTCCGGACGGCGCCCTGCTGGCCTCGGCGGACGCCCGGGGCGAGGCGACCCTCTGGCTGGTCGGGCCAGGGGGACAGCTCACCCGGCGTGCCGTGCTGACGCCGCGCAGCCCGGCGGGCTTCGACGGCCCCGTCGCGGTGGCCTTCAGCCCGGACAGCCGCCACCTCGCCGTGGCCGGACCCGGGGGCGCCGTCTCCCTGTTCCCGAACACGGTCACGAGCACGGACACACGCGCGAGTACGGACACACGCACGAGTACGCACACGGCCACGGGGGCGGAGACGGGAACGGCCGCGGGCTCGGGCTCGGGCACGGACCGCATCGCCCCCCGGGCCACCCTCGGCGACCAGCGCCGCGGCTACCTCCAGTCGGTCGCCGTCGGCGCCGACGGCCGCTCCGTGGCCGCCACCGGTCCGGGCGGCACCGCCGTATGGCACCTCGACCGGGCCTGGACGCACCCCGACCGCCCGGTACGGCGGCTGCCCGCCGCCGACAGCCTCGCCTTCGCCCCGCACGGCGACCGCCTGGCCACGGCGGAGGCCGACCGCACGGTGCGGATCCGTGACCTGTCCGGCCGCAGGCCACGGACCACGGCGGAGCTGACCGGCCCCACGGACCGGATCCTCGCCCTGACCTTCAGCCCGGACGGCCGCACCCTGGCCGGTGCGGGCGTCGACCCCACGGTCCGGCTCTGGGACGTCGCCGGACCCGTCGACCCGCAGCCCTCCACCGGACCGGGCACCCCCGCCGCGCAGGGCACGCCCGCCGGAGCGGGCACCCCCGTACAGCGCCCGCTCAGCGGCCACACCGGCTACGTCACCTCGATCGCCTTCAGCCGCGACGGCCGTACGCTCGCCACCGGCGGCAACGACCGCACCACCCGCCTGTGGGACCTGCCGGGCCCCGCGCTGGCCGGGCACTCCAGCTCCGTGTACGCCGTGGCGTTCAGCCCGGACGGCCGCACCCTCGCCACCGGCAGCTACGACCGCACCGTCCGCCTCTGGCGCGTCACCGGACGGCACGAACGCTCCGAGGCCGTCCTCGGCGGCCATGACGCCGCGGTCAACTCGGTCGCCTTCGCACCGCACGGCCGTCTGCTGGCCTCCGGCAGTCTCGACCACACCCTGCGGCTGTGGGACGTGGGCGGCCCCCGTCCCCCGCGGCGGCTCGCGCGTGTCGTCGCCGGTCCGGACGCGGTCAACGCCGTGGCGTTCGCCCCGGACGGGCGCCACCTCGCCACCGCGGGCGGCGACCGCACCCTGCGGATCTGGGACATCCGCACCCCCGCCAGGCCCCGGCAGATCGCGGTGCGGACCGCTCACCGGGACGAACTGGAGGCGGTCGCCTTCAGCCCGGACGGCCGTACGCTCGCCACCGGCGGCCGGGACCGGACCGTACGCCTGTGGGACGTCGGCCGCCCGGACCGGCCCCGCCCGCTGGCCGTACTGCGTTGCCACCACGACGCGGTCAAGGCGCTCGCCTACAGTCCGGACGGGCGCACGCTGGCCTCCGGGGGCGACGACCGCCGACTGTGCCTGTGGGACACCGCCCGGTCCGCCGCCCGGCCCCAACTCCTGGCCACCCGCGGGGACTTCCCGGGCGCGGTCAAGGCGCTCGCCTTCACCCCCGGGGGCCGCTTCCTCTACTCGGCCTCCGACGACGCCGTACGGCAGTGGGACGTGCGCGACCCCGGCCGCCCCGCCGAGTGGGCCGGGCTGCGCGGGCACGCCAAGCCGGTCGACGCGCTCGCCGTGAGCCCGGACGGGCGCACCCTGGCCACGGGAAGCGAGGACTGGACGGCGCTGCTGTGGGACACCGACCCGGACCGGGTGGCCCGCCGGGTGTGCCGGACCACCGACCCGGACGACCTCACGGCCGCCGACTGGCACCGCTACCTGCCGGGCCTCACGCCCCGCTCACCGTGCCCGGCCGGGCCCGCGACGCGCTGAACGCCGGGGCTCAGGGCCCGGTGTCACCCGGGTGCGCGCACAGGCCGCCCTGGTAGTTGCTGTCGTACCAGGCGCCCGTGGCGTTCGAGTCCAGCACCGTCTTGCCGGGGCCCACACAGCGGTGGTAGTCGCCGCTGGGCCACATGCGGGTCACCTGGATCCACACGTTCGTACGGGTGTCGCAGTGCTCGTAGAACGGGTGCTCGGTGCCGGGGTTGTTCCAACCGCATCCCGACAGCCGCGCGGTGGACCCGGCGGCGGGTCCGGCCGCCTGGGCGGACGGTGCGACGGCGCACGCCAGTACGGCGGCCAGCGCGGCGGCGGGCAGTGCGAGCAACCGCGCGGAACGCCGGGCCGGCCGGGCGCCCGATGCGCGGGCGGTGCCGCCGGTGCCAGTGGTGTCGGTGGAGCTGCTGATGCGCACGTATGTGTCCTCTCGTTCCATCCGGTACGGGCCTTTCTCCGGTGGCCGGTCGAGCCACCGCAGGCCCGGGACCCGGTCCGGCCGTGAGTACGGCCGGGCCGCCGGCGTCCCGGGGGCCGTGACCAGTCGAGCAGGCGGCCGCGTTGACCGACAGTGCCGCCCCGATACCGATCAACCCGCCGCGTTGTCCGGCTTCGCGGCCGACGGCCGGGCAACGGCCGTGTCCCGGGCCGCGGTTGTTTTCCGCCGTCCTCCGGGCAACGCTTGCCGTGCTGCCGCTGGTCATCGGTACGATGGCGGCTGATGCCGAAAAGCCGCCAGTCGCCGGTGCCGTCGCCGCTGCCGCCGCCCACGCTGCCCACCGAACTCCAGGGGAAGCTCAGCGGAGCGGGGTGGATGCCGCACGGCCACTCCCTGGCCGCCCACTCCCACACCACGGGCCAGCTCGTCTACGCGGCCGCCGGAGCGCTCGCCACCACGACGGAGCGCGGCACCTGGGTCGCCCCGGCCAACCGGGTCACCTGGACACCGCCCGGCTTCGTCCACTCGCACCGCTTCTACGGCCGCACCCACGTGCGCCTGCTCACCGTCCCCGTCGAGCTGTGCGGTGAACTCCTGTCGTATCCCAGCGTGTTCGCAGTCAGCCCGCTGCTGAGAGAAGCCGTGCTCGCCCTGACCGAGGACCGGCCCGAGAACCGTCCCGGCGCCCGCGGACGGCTGCTCGCCGTGGTCATCGACGAACTGACCGACACCCCCGAACTCTCCCTGCACCTGCCCGAACCGGCCGACGACCGGCTGCGCGCCGTCACCGACCTGCTGCACGCCGACCCCGCCCGGCCCGCGACCCTGGCCGAGCTCGGACGCGTCGCGGGAGCCGGCGAGCGCACACTGAGCCGCCTGTTCCGCACCCAGCTCGGGATGAGCTTCCACCGGTGGCGCACCATCCTGCGCATCCACCACGCCCTGGCCCACCTGACGGACGGCATGTCGGTCACCGACACGGCGATGGCGTGCGGCTGGTCCAACCCGTCCAGCTTCATCGACGCCTTCAACGACGTCGTCGGCCAGACCCCGGGCAGCTACCGCGCTGACCTGCGCGACAGCCTGACATCGCCGTAGCGGCCGCGCCGACGGAGCCAGGGACGCAGTCGGCACAAGCCCTCACACGCTCGGCGCGCGCCATGTTGGCGGCTTTCCGGTACGCCGTGTCCGGTCACCGGTTGGCCGGGACCGCGGGCGGTTCCACAGTGGGATCAGCACGCCGCGCCGCCCGGGTGGCACGACCACCCGCACTCCGGCGCGTGCGACCCCCCGACCTGCGAGGAGCTCGAAGACCCATGACCCAGACCGGCAACGACACGACCGTGGTGATCGTAGGAGGCGGAGTCGCCGGACTCGCGCTCGGCACCTTCCTCGTGAGGAAGGGGATCGACTGCGTCGTCCTGGAGAAGAACAGCCGTGAGTACGTGGAACAGCGGCAGCGGGCCGGCTCCCTCGACGCCTACGGGGTACGCGTGCTGGACGAGTGGGGAGTGGGCGAGGCCGTCCAGGGCCACCGCCACGACGGCTCCACCGCGGGCATGCCGCTGCTGATCGACGGCGAGCTGCGGCAGTGGCGGCGCGGCGGTCACGGTGAAGAGGAGGGCACCGGCGGGGTGTTCTGCCCGCAGCAGATCCTCGTCCGCAACCTCATCAGGATCTTCCTGCGCGACGGCGGCGACCTCCGCTTCGAGGCCGCCGACGTCTCGCTGCACGACATCGAGACCGACCGGCCGCTGGTCCGCTACCGGGACGTCCACGGCACGCCGCGGACCGTCAGGTGCGACGTCGTCGCGGGCGGCGACGGCTACCAGGGGGTCAGCAGGACGGCTTTCCCCGACGACGTCCTCACCTGCCGCACCCATGAGTTCGGCTACGCCTGGCTCAGCGTGATGGCGGCGGTCCCGGCGGATCCCCTGTCCGTGCTGGCCGTGCACTCCCGCGGCTTCGCCGCGAAGATCACCCGTGGCCCGGACCGGAGCCGCATCTACCTCCAGTGCCCGCTGACCGACACCGTCGGGCAGTGGCCGGACGAGCGCATCTGGAGCGAGCTGGAGGCACGCTTCGGCGGCCCGGTGGAACCCCGGGGCCGGATCATCAGCAAGCAGGTCGTCCCGCTGCGCGGCGTGGTGTTCAGCCCCATGAGCCACGGCCGGCTCCACCTCCTCGGGGACGCGGCCCACCTCATCCCGCCCATGAGCGCGGAGGGCATGAGCCTCGCCGTCCACGACGCCGACGTGCTCGCCCGCGCGATCGTCCGGCAGGTGGAGAAGCAGGACTCCACCCTGCTGGACGGCTACTCCGACACCTGTCTGCACCACACCTGGGAGCGCCAGGCCGCCGCGGTCGCCCTCACCGACCTGATGCACGACTCCGGCGACGCCGCCTACACGGGGGAGTTCCGCAGGCAGATCGCCCGGAAGAACCTGGAGGCGATGCTGGAGCCGGTACCGGCACCGGAGGTGAACGTGTAGACGGTCAGGGGGTGTTGACAGCCTTCGCCCCGGACATGCCGCAGAGGAGGAGCCGGAGGATCTGCTGGAGTTCCTCGGCCAGCAACTCGGTCGCCTCCGAGGACCTGTTGGCCCAGCGGTAGAGGGCTCCGAGGTAGACGTCACGCTGGAAGTAGTTGAAGAAGGTGCCGCGTGCCACGTCGGCCCGTTCCGCGATCTCGTCGATGGACGTGTGGTCGCACCCCTTCGGCGACGTCACGCGGACGCACAACCAGCAGCTTGCCTTTCGGAACGGACCGGCCGCCATCACCACCGGGTGCAGCAAGCTGTGGTGCAGCTTGCTGCACACTCGCCGCCGCACCCGCCCGCCGCACACCTGTGCCGCACCAGGGCACGGCTGTGTCACCGGCGCGGCGCGGTGTACGGGGTGCGCAGGCGCACGAGAACAGCGTCGGTCGAGAACGGGTCGGGCCGTGCCGGGCTCGGCGAACGGCATCCGCCGTTCCCGCCCGCGCGCGCCCCTCCGCTACCCGCCCGCCGCCCCTCACCGGCGCGGCAGCAGCGCGGCGGCGCCCAGCGCGTTGGCCACCAGCAGGGCGGCCGCGATCAACAGGCTCTCCCGCATGCCTGGCACGAAGTCCCCCGACAGGAGCGCGCCGAAGACGGCGATGCTGAGAGCTCCCCCCGTCTGGCGGCTGGTGTTGAGGAGTGCCGCGGCCGTGCCCGCCCGCTCCGCGGCGACGCTTTCGAGCATCAGGGAGGTCAGCGCCGGCATGGCGAGGGCACCGCCGATGCCCAGGGGGACCATCGCCAGCGCGATCAGCCACCACGGCGTCCCGGCCCCGGCGGCGGCCAGCGCACAGCAGCCGGCCGTGCCGACCAGCAGCCCCGCGACGACGACCGCCCGCGGGCCGTAACGGGTCACGGCCCGCGGCGAGAGATAGTTGAAGTTCGCGGTGATCACGGCCATCGGCACGAACATCAGGCCGGCCGAGAACGCCGACTGCCCCCGCTGCTCCTGGAAGAACAGACTCAGCACGAACACCCCGCCGTAGAAAGCGGCGTTGCAGGCGAATCCCGCGACGACCGGCACGGTGACACCGCGCTGCCGGAACATCCCCAGCGGCAGCATGGGAGCCCGCCGCCGGGCCTCGACGGCCACGAACGCCGCCGCCGCGGCCACCGCCGTACCGACCGCGGCCAGCACCATGGGGGTGAGCCCGTGGTGCCCGCCCTCGATCACGGCGAAGGTCAGAGCGACCAGCGTCAGCACCGCGGTCAGCTGCCCCGGCACATCGAACCTGGCGGAGTGGCGCGGGGAGGGAGCCGCCCGCAGCAGCGTCAGCAGACCGGCCGCTCCGGCGGGCACGTTCAGGAAGAACACCGCGCGCCAGCTCCCCTGCGTGGTGAGCAGCCCGCCCAGGACGGGACCCGCCGCGATGGCGACCGCCCCGCCCACCGTCCACAGGGCGATGCCGCGCGCCCGCGCCTCCGGGTCGGGGAAGGCCTGCCGGATCAGTGCCAGCGAGGTGGGCACCATGACCGCGGCCGCGCTCCCCTGCACCACGCGCGCCGCGGTCAGCGCGCCGAGAGTCGGTGCCGCCCCGCAGACCAGCGAGGCGAGGGTGAAGACGGCGAGCCCCCACCCGTAGGCGCGTCGCGCTCCGATCGCGTCCGAGAGGGCGCCGGCGGAGAGCATCAGCGCCGCGAACATCAGCGTGTAACTGTCGGCGACCCATTGCAGGCCCGACAGGGAACCGCCGAGGTCGTCTCCCACCGCGGGGAGCGCCACGTTGACGCCGGAGACGTCGAGCGTGATCACGAAGAAGCCGAGGACCGAGGCGGCCAGCGCCGCGGTGGCGGATCCGGCCGGTCCCGGCCCGCTCCGGGCGCCGGCTCCCTCAGTCCGTGCGGTGTCTGCCCCGGATCGTGTGACGCTCATCGTGGACTGCTCCTCACTGTGCCGTCCCCGCTGGATCAGGAGGCCGGCGTCGAGAACGGAAGGACGGAAGGAAGGGCCGAAGGGCGGGAAGGACCGGGGAGCCGGACTCCAGCGTGCCCGCTGGGCGCGGCTCCCGGCAGACCGCGTTGTGCGGGGGAGCGGTGTTCCTGGCCGTGACACGGCCCCCCTCCCACGGCACGCTTTGCGACAATGGGGGAATGAGCGAAGGCACGGAATTAGGACGCTTTCTGCGCGCTCGGCGCGGCCGCATCCGTCCGCAGGACGTGGGGCTGCCGGCCGGTACCGGCATCCGCCGCACTCCCGGGCTGCGCCGCGAGGAGCTGGCCACGCTGGCGGGTGTCAGCGTCGACTACTACACACGACTGGAGCGCGGCCGCGAGACACGGCCCTCGCCCGCCGTCGTCACCGCGCTCGGTGAGGCACTGCGGCTGTCCGGCGACGCCCTTCAGCGCCTGCACGAGCTGGTGGCGCTCGCCGCGGGGCAGGCCCCGGCTCCGTCCCCCGACCCGGCGCACACCGTGCGGGAATGGGTCCGCTTCCTGCTGGAGACGCTGCGTCCGGCACCGGCGTACGTCGTCAGCCGCGTCAACAGCCTGCTGGCCGCCAACCGCCCCGGTCTGCGGCTCTTTCCCGGCATCACGGACTGGCCGGCGGAGCGCCGCAACATCACCCGATACATGTTCCTGCATCCCATGGGCCGCCGCCTGTACCGCGACTGGGAGCAGATGGCGGCCCACAGCGCCGCGCACCTGCGGGCGATGGCGGGCGCCGACCCGGACATGCCGGAACTGTCCCAGCTCGTCGGCGAACTCGTGGTGAAGAGCCCGGAGTTCGCGCGCCTGTGGGAACGGTACGACGTTCAGGCCCGAAGCGGTGGCGAGAAGCACTTCGAGCACCCGGACGTCGGTTCGATGTGCCTGCACTTCGAGGTGATGGCCATCTTCCGTACGGACGGCCAGCGCCCCGTCACCTACCAGGCGGCCCCCGGCACCCCGGACCACGACGCCATGCTGCTGCTGGACATGGCCAGTCCCTGGGCGGCCGCACGCTCCGAGCGCACCGGGGGATGACGCGGACCACCGGCGCCGAACGGCCGTCACCGGTCCAGGACGATGTGGTACGTCTCCCGCGGCGTCTGGATATCGTTGCAGGTCAGCTCGCCGGTGGCCCCCCGGTAGGCGCCGGTTCCGCCGGTGACGGCCATCCGTACCGTGTCGGTGCCCTTGACCCACAGCGACTGCGCGGTGAGCTGTCCCTCCGGCAACCGCACCGACAGGACGCAGTTGGTGGTGATCTGCGCACCGGCCAGCTTGGCCACCTGGCAGGAACTGCCGTCCTCACCGACCCGCCTGCCGTCGCGGAAGAGCGTGTCGGAGTAGACGAACTCGTCTCCGACGCTCAGCCCCGGGGCCCCGACGTCGCTCTGCACGACTCCGTCGTTGCCGATGGCCAGGTCGACGATCCGTTCGGACCCGGCCCGCGCCGGGACCGTGAGCGCCAAGGAGGCTCCCACGGCCAGCACCACCGTGCCGATGGTGCCGGACAGGACGAACTTCTTCTCGGTCATGCGAACTCCTCGGTCGCGTACCGCTCCGTCGCGGTGCTTCGGTCGTCCCGGACCGGGCCGTCGTCGGCGAACCCCGCGGCACGCCGCAGGTCCCCCGTCTCGATCAGGCGGCACACCGCCGCGATGTCGCGGTCCAGCCCGCGGTCGTGGGACACGAAGGCGCTGTGCTCCCTGATCAGGGCGTGCACCGCCCGGAGCGCCGGGGCGGCGCGCTCGACACCGCGCAGCTCGACGGCCTGGGCCAGGGCGAGCAGATGGATGGCCGCCACCTCGCGGACCAGGCCGTTGACGGTGCGCGCGTCACGGGCGGCGATGGTGCCCATGCTGACGATGTCCTGGTTGTGCGACTCGGTGGAGCGCGAGAACACCGACGCCGGGCCCGTCTGCTTGAGCGCTTCGGCGGTGATCGCCGAGGCCGCGATCTGCATGCCCTTGAACCCGTGGTGCAGACCGGCCTCGGCCACCGGGACGATGTCCGACGGCAGCGGGATCAGTACGCGGTGACCGCCGCCGGCCAGCATCGTGCGCCATGCCTCGGCGACGGAGACGGTGTTGGCGATCATGCCGCGGGCCGTGCGGGGAGTCGGCGTGGGGACCCCTGTCGTGCCCGTGGTCTGGTAGTACTTCAGCGCCGCGTCGACCGGTACCCGCAGGTACGTCAGGGGCCGGGCCTTGAGTCCTCCTTGGAGGTGGCGGGCAGGTCCAGGAACGCCCGCGTCGAGAACGGGCCGAGCGAGGCGTACGCGGACGTCTGCTGCGCGCGGTGCCAGACCTCGGTCAGCTTCGATGTGCAGTAGACGTCGTCGAAGGGGGACGTGCGGTGGCGGGGCGGGAGGGGAGCGGTCACCTCCCGTTGTATCCGCTCCATGAACGCGAGGCCGCTCCTGGAGTTGATCTTCATGTCTCGCTCCTCTTCTCGTCGGCGTCGGCGTCGGCGTCGGCGTCGGCGTCGGCCACACCTTTGGCGCGCATCAGGAACTGTCCGAGGAACCCGTCGTGCGGCACGCCGGGCGGCTCCTGTCCCGTCCAGGGCGTCCGGCGAGCACCCGCATCACCGTGCCCGACACGCGAGGCGGCCCGCCACCCGTGCGGTGTGCAACAAGCTGTTGTGCACCTAGCTGCACGTCGGCCGCCCCCGAGCAGAGCCCGTCGTCCCCGGGCGCGTCATCATGAAGACCCCGTCCGTACCCGAGGAAAGGCCCCGGCGTGTCCCACCAGAAGGACCCCCAGCGGCAGTTGCTCGGACAGCAGTCCCGGGTGCGCGGGATGATGCTCGGCCTGGCGCTCGGGGACACCCTGGGCGCGGCACGGGGCGAACTGCCCGCCGCGGGCCCGCTGCGGGCCGGGGTCAGCACCCAACTGGCCTGCTTCACCGCGGAGGGCATCATCCGCGCACAGGTCCGCGGCAACCACAAGGGCATCTGCCACGCACCGGGCGTGGTCCTGCACGCCTACTGCCGGTGGGCCTTCCTGCAAGGCGTCGAGACGGCGACGATGCGCCGCCGCTGGGCGAGTCACGGCAGCACGCCGTGGCCGGACGGCTGGCTCGCCGCCGTACCCGCGCTGGCCGAGCGGCGCGGCAGCGCACCGGCCACGGTGGCGGCCCTGTCCCGGATCGAGGACGGCTACGAGCGGATGGCGACCGGGAGCAGGGGCTCCCACGCACTGACCCGGGGCCTGCCGATCGCGGTCACCGGACTCGGCGGCATCGCCCAGTCCGCCGCGGTCGCCGCCCTCACGCACGGCGACGCCGCCGCCCAGTCCGCCACCGTCCACGCGGCGGTCCTCGCCCACCACTGCCTGACCCGCCCGGCGGCGGCGCCCGGCCCGCCCTCCGGGTCCGGCGCCCCGGCCGGGCCCGCGCTGCACGCGGGTGTCGCGGCCCTGCCGTCCGCGGGCCGGCCGGTCACCGCCGACGAGCACGACCGGCTCGTCACGGTACTGCGGTACGCGCAGGAGCACCCCGCCGACCGGACCCGGCTGGCCCGCCTCGCCCCGGACGCCACCGCGCCCTCGGCCCTGCTCGGCGGCCTCTACGCCGCGGCCTCCTTCCCCGGGCGTACGGCGGTCCGCGCCGCCCTGGAGTTCGCCGCGGGCGCCCCGGACGGCGCCTCCGTCGCCTGTCTCACCGGCGCGCTGCTCGGCGCCGCCCACGGGGCCGAGGCGCTCCCCGCCGGCCTGGTCGCCCGCCACGAACTGGCCTGGGTCCTCGACACCCTGGCCCGCGACCTGGTCACGGAACTCGACGACTCGCCCAGCGGCAGCGAGTACGTCCCGGGCTGGGACCCGCACTGGTGGGACCGCTACCCCGGCTGGTGACGCCCCGGCCCGCGGGCGCGCACCCGGCCCGGATCCGGTGTCGAAGACGGATCCGCGGGCATCGGGGATCCATGGACGCAGGGTCAGTGATGTCGTACGGACAGGGGAAGGCCCGTCGCGCCGCCCGCAGCAGAGCGGTGGCTGGCGCGGCACGGGCGGGGTTCGCGGCCCGCGGGCTGATCTACGTACTCGTGGGTGTGATCGCGCTGGAGATCGCCTTCGACCGCGGCGGCGGCGGGCGGCAGGCCGATCGCGGGGGCGCCCTCGGCGAACTGGCCGACAGCCCCTTCGGATCGGTCACGCTGTGGATCGTCGGCACCGCACTCGCCGGGATGGCGCTGTGGCGCCTGTCGGAGGCGGCGGTCGGCGGTCCGGGCCCGGACGGCGCGAAGCCGTCCCGGCGGGCCATGGCGGCGGCCCGCTGCGCCTTCTACGTCTTCGTCTCCTTCTCCGTGCTCTCCTACGCGGCCGGTGACCGGGGGAGCGGCAGTGGGTCCTCCGACCGGCAGACGGACGACGTGACCGCCACGGCGCTGTCCTGGCCGGCCGGCCGGTGGATCGTCGGTGCCGCGGGGGTCGCCGTGGTGATCGCCGGTCTGTGGATGTCGGTCCGGGCCGCGCGGAAGACGTTCCGGCGGCGTCTGCGCACCGAGGACATGTCCCGCCGCGCCCGCCGGTGCACCGATCTCCTCGGTGTCGCGGGCGGGACCGCCCGCGGCGTCGTCTTCGCCTCCGCCGGGGTGTTCGCCCTCGTGGCGGCCGTCCGGCAACAGCCCGGAAAGGCCAAGGGGATGGACGACACCCTGCGCTCCTTCAGGGACCTCCCCGCCGGACCGTGGGTGCTCGCCCTGATCGCCCTCGGGCTGGCCGGGTTCGGCGCCTTCTCGTGGTGCCACGCCCGCTGGCGGCGCCTGTGACCCGCCCGCGGGGTCTCCGGCGGGGCCCCCGGTCGTGGGACGCCCCCCGGCACCCGGCGATCCCGGTCACCGGGTCACCGGACACCGGGGCCCCGGTCACCGGGCGCCGAGGGTTCAGCCCGGAAGGGAGGCGAGCCAGGTGGTCAGCAGGCGGTTGACCTCCTCGGGACGTTCCTGCTGGATCCAGTGCCCGCAGCCGTCGAGGAGGTGGGCGGCGGCCAGGTTCGGGAGGGTGACCGGATAGGCGTCGATGGCGTCGGCCATCCAGGTCGTGGAGGCGTCCAGGTTGCCGCCGACGAACAGCGAGGGCTGCTGGATCGGGGCACCTTCGTAGGGGGCCAGGTCCTCCCAGTCGCGGTCCATGTTGCGGTAGCGGTTGAGCGCCCCGGTCAGTCCCGTACGCTCGAACTCACCCGCGTACACGTCGAGTTCGTCCTCGGACAGCCAGGCGGGCAGCTTCCCGCCGGGGAAGCGGTCGCGCAGCCGGCCGCCGTCGCGCGTCACGAAGTGCGGGTCGGGCTCGCCCGGCGCGGGCATGGTGTCGGCGGACAGCGCGGCGTAGAAGCCCGCGAGCCAGCCCCGGACGTCGGGCTCGATCTCCGCCTCGGCCCGGCCGGGCTCCTGGAAGTACGACACATAGAACTCCTCGTCGCCGCCCATCCGCGTGAAGACGTCGGAGGGGCGCGGCCCGCCGGGCGGCGTGTAGGGGACGCTCAGCAGCCCGACCGCGCGGAACACCCCGGGGTGGACCAGGGCGGAGGCCGCCGCGATCCCGGAACCCCAGTCGTGCCCGACGACCACCGCCTGCTCCTCGCCCAGCGCACGCACCAGGGCGACGTTGTCCTCGACCAGATCGAGCATCCG
Organism: Streptomyces sp. PsTaAH-124; assembly: GCF_000373685.1. Taxonomy (NCBI): domain Bacteria; kingdom Bacillati; phylum Actinomycetota; class Actinomycetes; order Kitasatosporales; family Streptomycetaceae; genus Streptomyces; species Streptomyces sp. PsTaAH-124. Next base: position 159,401 of record NZ_KB892168.1, read on the forward strand.
GTACGCGTCCGTCGCGACCGGCTTGGAGGAGCGGCCGTAACCGCGCACATCCGGGGCGACCGCGCGATATCCCGCCGCCGCGAGGGCCGGAAGCTGGTGGCGCCAGGAGTACCAGCTCTCGGGGAAGCCGTGGAGGAGCAGGACCAGCGGTCCGCTGCCCTGCTCGACCAGGTGCAGACGGCCGGCGGGCCCCTCGACGGTGCGGTGGCGCGGCCCGGCGGACGGTGTCGGCTGGTGCATCGCTTCTCCTCGGTTCACGGTGTGCGCGGTCACCCGACGATCATGCGGCGCCGCGGCCGTCCGGCGCGAGCGACCGTTGCCAGTCTGGCAAACTGGCAGGACAGAGCGGTGGTGAGATGACGGTGGAGACGGTACGAACGGAAGGCGGGCGGGACGACATGACGGACGACGGCACAGCCGGCACACTGGCGGCCCTGGGTCCCCGGCTGCGGACCGCCCGCGAGCGGTGCGGCGCCACACTCACCGGCGTCGGCCGGGCGACCGGTATCGCGCCGAGCACGCTGTCGCGGATCGAGACCGGCCGGCGCAAGCCGACCCTGGAGGTGCTGCTGCGACTGGCGAAGGCGTACGACGCCTCCCTGGACGAACTGACCGGCACCGCACCCGAGACCGCCCCTGCCGCGACGACCGGTCCACGCGCCGCGACGACCGGTCCACGCGCCCCGGCGACCGGTCCACGCGCCCTGGCGACCGACCCACGCACCCCGGCGCCGCCGCCGCGCCCCGGCGACGACAAGGCCGTACTGCCGCTGACCCGCTACGTGGGCGGCCTGCACGCCCACAAACACGTCCTGCCCGCGCCCGGCACACCGCCCACCCGGCCCCGGCAGGTCTCCCACGACGGGTACGAATGGCTGTGCGTCCTCTACGGGCGTCTGTGGCTGGCCCTCGGCGACCAGGATCTCGTGCTGGGCGCGGGGGACGTCGCCGAGTTCGACACCCGCACCGCCCACGGAGTCACGAACGCCGGGACCGGCGGACCGGTCGAGTACCTGATCATGTTCGGCCCCCAGGGAGAACGCCTGCGGCTCCGCACACCACCGGTCCCCGGCCGTACCCGGTAGGAACGGCGAGGCGGCACAGTCCGGGATCAACCGCCCCCGGTACACGGCCAGTTGTGTGACGCCGTCGCCGAATCCGCCTCCCCGGCGCAACACTTCGGCGATCGTTTACCCACCGGCCACCTGGGTAGAGCAGTCCCGTTCGGCCGCCGCCGGAAACCTCGTGGCGCCCTGCCCCCGACGCACTCAGGACGGACTCCGTGACTGCATCGATCGCCCGCCGACGGCGCCGAGTTCTCGCCCTCCTCCTCGTGGCGGGCCCGCTGCTGGCCGGCGGCACCCTGACCGCCCCGGCGCACGCGGCCCCGGCCGACGACATCCGCATCAACGAGGTGGTGACCACCGGCGACGTCGACGACTCGATCGAGCTGTACAACCGGGGCACCGCGGCGGTCGACGTCTCGGGCTGGATCCTCAAGGACGACGACAACGACTCCCGGTACGCGATCCCCTCCGGGACCAAGCTGGCGGCAGGGGCCTTCCGCGCCTTCGACGTCCACGCGAAGTTCGGCCTCGGCTCCAACGACAAGGCCCGGCTGTACCTGGCGGACGGCAAGACCCTGGTCGACAGCTTCTCCTGGAGCAAGCACTCCGCCCCCTCCTGGTCGCGCTGCCCCGACGGCACCGGCCCCTTCAAGGCGGCCGCCCTCACCCTGGGCGCGCCCAACGACTGCGGAGGCGACGGCGGTGGCACCACCCCCGTGGCCTGGCCGGGCGGCAGCACGGTGAAGACCGCGGACGCCGCGAACGTCTTCGGCGAGGACCTCAGCGGCCTCTACCAGGAGGGTGGCGTGCTCTGGGGCGCCCAGAACAGCGGAAGGCTGTGGCGCCTGGTCCGGGACGGCTCCGGCGGCTGGAAGCCCGACACGTCCGCCGGCTGGTCGTCCGGCAAGTCCCTGCGCTTCCCCGGCGGTTCGGGCCGCCCCGACAGCGAGGGCGTCACCCTCACCGGCTCCGGCTCCGCCGGGGGAGTGTTCGTCGCCACCGAGCGCGACGGCGACGCCTCCGGGACCAGCAGGCTGTCCGTGCTCAAGTACGACGTGAGCGGCACGGGCTCCGAGCTGACCGCCGCCAGGGAGTGGAACCTCACCTCCGACCTCCCCGCCGTCGGCTCCAACGCGGGCTTCGAAGGCGTCACGTGGGTGCCGGACGCCTACCTCACCGGCGCCGGGTTCAAGGACGCCTCGACCGGTACGGCGTACGACCCCTCCCGCTACGGCGCGCACAGCGGCGGTGTGTTCTTCGTCGGCGTCGAGGGCACCGGCATGGTTCACGGCTACGTCCTCCAGGACTCCGGCGCCTACCGACGCGTCGCCTCCGTCAGCAGCGGCATGAGCGGCGTCATGGAACTCCAGTGGGAGCCGCAGGCCAAGCGCCTGTGGGTCGTCTGCGACGACACCTGCCACGGCCAGCACCGCACCATGAGCGTCAACGCCTCCGGCGCCTTCGCCACCACCGCCGTCTACAACCGCCCCAGCGGCATGCCCGACTACAACAACGAAGGGTTCGCGCCGGCCGGCGCCGACGAGTGCGTGTCCGGCACCAAGCCGGTCTACTGGGCCGACGACTCCGACGACGACGGCCACGCCCTGCGCAGGGGCACCATCACCTGCTGAAGGCGTACCTGCTGCCCCCGCCGCCCTCTCCGCCCTCTCCGCGCCTGCGTCCCCTCCGTCTCCCGGAACGGCCCCGGAACGGGGCGAAGCTCCAGCTCATCGCCGCCCCAGGCCAACTTCTCGGACACGCGGCGAAGTTGACCTCGCCGCGCACAGGCATGACCCGGCCGGTACGGGCAACCAGAAAGGTACCGAAGGAGTAAAGGAAACCAACCGCCACAGACTGGGAGATAACGATGTCGTCCTACAGCCATCGAACGAGCGCGCGGAAGCCGAGCCGGACGAGCGGGCTGGCGATCGCGGGGCTGGTCTGCGGCATAGTCGGCCTGTTCTTCCTCCCGATCATCCTCGGCCCGCTGGCGATCGTCTTCGGTGCCGTCGCGCTGAAGCAGACCGGCTCCACGATGGCCAAGTGGGACATCGGCCTCGGCGTGGCCGACATCGTGCTCATGATCGTGATGTTCGCCGTCGCGGCCCACAACGGTGGCAGCCTGACCTGGAACATCGGCTGATCCACTCCCCTCGGGCGCCGAAGCGGGAAAACGCCAGGCATGAGGACCGGCGGGCAAGGAACTCTGTGGAGGAGCAGAGGCTCGTTCCCCTCGGCCGATGAGAGGAGAGGAAGACACGTGTCACACGTCGAAGAGTCCATCGAGGTCAACGTCCCTGTCCGCGACGTCTACGACCAGTGGACGCAGTTCGAGGACTTCCCGCAGTTCATGGACGGTGTCGAGCGCATCGAGCAGCGCACGGACACCCTCACCCACTGGAAGACGAAGATCGGTGGGAGGGAGCGTGAGTTCGACGCCGAGATCACCGAGCAGATCCCCGACGAACGCATCGCCTGGACGTCCATAGGCGGCGACGCGAAGCAGGCCGGCGTCGTCACCTTCCACCGTCTCGACGACGGCACCACCAAGGTCATGCTGCAACTCGACTACGACCCCGAGGGCCTGGCCGAGACGATCGGCGACAAGCTCGGGTTCGTCAAGCGGCAGGCCACGGGCGACCTGAAGCGGTTCAAGGGGTTCATCGAGGACCGTGGCGGCACCGCGACGGGCGCCTGGCGCGGCGGTGTGTAGGTACGCGGACCACGCCACGCACCACCCGCCACGCACCACTCGCCATCGTGCCCGGTCCGGCTCCGGTCCGGGCACGATGGGCCCGACGACGCGTTCTGGTCCGTCCTCACCGCCCGCCACGGAGGCGGCGGGGCGTCGCCTCCCCGAAGCCCCCGAAGCCCCCGAAGCCCCGCCGCCCGCCCGGCTCAGCGGGGCTCGCCGAACCAGTGGCCGAGCGCCGGTACCGGATCGCCCGCTCCGGCCCAGCAGACGTAGCCGTCCGGCCGGACGAGCATCGGCTCGGCGGCGACGCCCTGACCCACCCGGTCCACCCGGTCCGACCAGGGCGCGGCGGTCCGGGCGAACGCGCCGGCCGGGTCCAGCAGGACGCCGTGCCCGGACCGCAGCAGTTCGTGCACCCGGGCCGGGCCGAGGTCCAGGTCCGGAGCGGGACGGCCGACGAGCGGGTGGTCCTCGGTGCCCGGCATCGGGTAGCGGACGGCCATGCCGGACATCAGACCGGCGAGCCGGTGCCGGACCTCCGGGAGCCCGGTCAGGTCCGTGAAGATCTCCCGGGCGGCCAGCACCTCGGGGTCGCGGGTGCCGGCCCAGTCCATCAGCAGGCTCTGCGCCCGGACGTTGCGCAGGACGGCGGCCCCGGCCGCATGCCGTTCCGCGTGATACGTGTCGAGCAGATCCTTCGGTGCCCAGCCCTGCACGGCGGCGCCGAGCTTCCAGCCCAGGTTGAAAGCGTCCTGCATCCCGGTGTTCATACCCTGCGCGCCGAGCGGCAGATGGACATGGGCGGCGTCGCCCGCCAGGAACACCCGCCCGTGCCGGTACTCCGCGACCTGCCGCGACGCGTTGGTGATACGGCGGGCGTAGCGCAGTCCGAGCAGACGCACCCGTGTCCCGAACACGGTGTCCAGGCCGCGCCGCACCTCCTCCTCGGTGACCGGGACCTCCCTCGGCAGTGAGTGGTCCGGCCCGCCGAGGACCAGGCGGCGCAGCGGCCTGCCCTGCGGATCGGTGCCGAGCGGGAACAGCGCCGCCCAGTGCCCGTCCTCGTTCCAGGTGTGCGACAGGACCGCGTCGGCGCCGCCCAGCCGCGCATCGGCGGCCACGACCGTCGACGTACCGGCCTGGCCGGGGAACGCGGCCCCCAGCAGGGACCGTACGGTGCTGTGGGCCCCGTCGGCGGCGACGAGGTAGCGGCAGCGCAGCACGGTGCCGTCGGCGAAGGCCGCGGTGACTCCGTCGCCGTCCTGGGCGAGCCCGGCCAGCTCGTGGTTCCGCCGGGCGCGCAGGCCGCGCGCGGCGAGGTGCTCCTCGAAGAAGCCCTCGATCACCACCTGCGGCACGGACCGCCACGGCAGCGGGTGCTCGTCGGATCCGAGCGGGAGGGGGATACCGGCGAAGTGACCGTTGCCGACGGGGTGTTCTCCGGTGGCGAGCAGCGGCTCCAGCAGCCCGCGCTGGTCGAGCGCCTCCAGCGTGCGCGGCTGCACGCCGCCCGCCCTGGACAGATCGCTGCGCTGCGGCAGCCTGTCGGCGAGCACGGTCGAAACCCCCGCCAGCAGCAGCTCGTTGGCCAGTGTCAATCCGGTCGGTCCTGCGCCGACGACGAGCACATCGGTGTCCATGGATTCTCCCGTTGCCGTGCCGATCAGGTCAGGAGCAACGCTCCGCCGATCGCACGACCTGTGCCGGGAACAGGAGCCGTTGCGTCGTTTTCCGACGTGTTCGGCCGTCGCCCCGGTGGAATCCGACTACGACAGGCGGCGGCCTGCCACCCGTCCCGCCTATCGCCGCCCCCGCCCGCCGCCGGATCCGCCTGCCGCCCGGCGTCCCTCGTCCTCCGGGGCGGGGCCGGTCTCCCCGGTCAACGCGGCCGCGGTCAGGGTGAGATGCCGGACCAGCACCGCGGCGGCGGTGTCGGCGTCGCGGGCGAGCGCCGCCTCCTCCAGCCGCCGGTGCTCGTCGGCGCCGTCCCGGTGCGGATCGCGCCGGGCGGACCAGCGGCGGGCGAGTTCGCTCGCGGTCCACAGCCGGTCGAAGGTCTCCATGAGGACGGGGTTGCCGCACCCCTCCAGCAGAGTGCGGTGGAAGACCCGGTGGGCCTCGGCCCAGGCGGCGGTGTAGTACTCGCCCTCCTCCGCCGCGAACGCCGGGGTGCGGGCGAGGCGGTGGTGGGCGGCCCGTACGCGCGCCTCCCAGTCGACGTCGCCGCGCTCGACGGACATGCGCAGCATGACCGGCTCGACGGTCCGGCGGGCCTCCGCGATCTCCTGCCAGCGGCGGTCGGAGAAGGCCGGGACGGCGAAGCCGCGGTTGGGCAGCCGGTCGGCCAGGCCCTCACCGACCACCCGTACCAGCGCCTCGCGCACGACGGCCAGACTCACGCCCTGTTCCCTGGCGATGTCCTGCGGTTTGAGGGCGTCGCCCGGAGTGTGGTCGCCGCGCAGGATCGCGTCCCGCAGGTGCGCGTAGACCTGCTCGGAGAGCATCCGCTTCCCCGGCGGGGCGGAGGTGTCTGCTGCTTGATTCATGCCTTCAGCATAGACGATCCAGCAGATAATCGATTTTCCGTGTTACTGTCGATCGGCAGGCGGGGAACTCCGGACCATCCGGATGGTCCGGGCCGTCCGGGCCGCCACGATCCCCGCATGTCCCGGACACCCGGGCATGCCCCGACATCCCCCGTATTTCCGAGAGGAACCACGCGTTGAACGCCAACGACCCCTTCGCACGCCTCCCCGAGGCAGCCGCCTTCACCGTCACCAGCACCACCGTCACCGACGGCGCACCCTGGCCGCCCGAGCAGTACTCCGGCGCCTTCGGCGTCCCCGGCGGGAAGGACCTCTCCCCGCAGCTGTCCTGGCACGGAGCCCCCGAGGGCACCAGGAGCTACGCCGTGACGGTCTACGACCCCGACGCCCCCACCGGCTCCGGGTTCTGGCACTGGGCGGTCGCCGACATCCCCGCCGCCATCACCGAGCTGCCCGAGGGCGCCGGTGACGACACCGGCTCCGGTCTGCCCGCGGGCGCCTTCCAACTGCCCAACGACGCCCGCGCCGCCCGCTTCATCGGCGCCGCCCCGCCCGCCGGACACGGCCCGCACCGCTACTTCGTGGTGGTGCACGCCCTCGACACCGAGTCCGTCGGCGTCGAGGCCGACGCCACCCCGGCCGTCCTCGGCTTCACCATGGCCGGCCACATACTCGGCCGCGCCGTGCTGACCGCCACCGCCGAGACACCCGCCTGACGGACCCGATGTCGCACCTCATCGACACCACGGAGATGTATCTCCGCACCGTCCTGGAGCTGGAGGAAGAGGGCGTCGTGCCCCTGCGCGCCCGTATCGCCGAGCACCTGGACCAGAGCAGCCCCACCGTCAGCCAGACCGCCGCCCGCATGCAGCGCGACGGCCTGCTGCGCCTCGCCGGCGACCGGCACCTGGAACTGACGGCGGAGGGCCGGCGCATCGCCACCCGGGTGATGCGCAAGCACCGGCTCGCCGAATGCCTGCTCGTCGAGGTGATCGGGCTGGAGTGGGAGCAGGTCCACGCCGAGGCGTGCCGCTGGGAGCATGTGATGAGCGAGGCCGTCGAACGCCACCTCGTGCGGCTGCTGCGCCACCCGACGCGATCTCCCTACGGCAACCCCATCCCGGGCCTGGAGGAACTCGGCGCGCCCGGCACCGCCGCCGCTGCGCTCCCCGGCGGACGGGAGGTCAGCCTCGGCGCGCTGGCCTCCCGCCCCGGTGGCGCGAGCGCGGTCGTACGGCGCATCGGCGAGCCGGTCCAGACCGACCCCGTGCTGCTGCGCACCCTGTGGCACGCCGGAGTGCGGCCCGGCGCGGTCGTCCATGTCTCCTCCTCGCCCGCGGGCGTGGCGGTCGGCAGCGGTCCGGAGAGCACCGAACTCCCCTCGCGGACCGCCGCGCACATCTTCGCGACCGCGCGCTGAGACCCGGGCCGCCGCCGGACGGGCGTCGGACGACCGGACCGGCCACCGGGCTGGCTGCTGCTGCCTCCGCCTCCGCCTCCTCCGCCGTCGCCGTCGCCGTACGAGCCGCCTCCGCCGTCGCCTTACGAGCCCGTGCGGCGGCCGCGGGGCCGTCAACTTCACCGCGGCGGATTCACCCTCGGCGGCACCGAACGCGGCCGACGAAGCAGGCGTGTTCGGCCATATCGGGGCGGTCCCCAGGGGGCGGGCGGGCAACGGGGCGCCAGTGGTGCGCCGGGCGCAGTCGCGGCCGGGCGGCGCACGGGGAACCGCCCCGGGGCAGGCCCGGCAAACCTGTCGCCGCGGGGATGGCCGATCCCGTCCCGGCGGCACTTTCCCCGGTCACGTGCATGCGCTGCGCTACCCGGTGTCCGGGCACCACCGCGGCACGCAGAGGTGCGGCCGGCCGGTGGAGCCCTCCAGCAGCGTCGTACCGAGGGGAAGACCCATGACCACTCCTCCCGCAGTTCCGCTCCGGGTCGCGCTGGCCAACGGCAGCTTCGAACAGCCCGCCGTGTCCGGTGTGGAGATCCTGCCGGACGCGTCGCAGACGCAGGCCGCCAAGCGGGTCCCGGGCTGGCTCACCACCGCCACCGACCACAGGATCGAGCTGTGGCACTCGGGGTTCCAGGGCGTGCCGGCGGCCGACGGCGCCCAGTTCGCCGAGCTGAACGCCAACCAGGTGTCCACGCTCTACCAGGACCTGCCGACCACCCCGGGCACGAAACTGTACTGGCGGCTGTACCACCGCGGCCGCCTTGGCGACGACACCATGGCCCTGGACATCGGCGCCCCCGGCGCCGCGGTGGAGCAGCGGCGCTTCACCGACGGCAACACGGCCTGGGGCTACTACACCGGCACCTACATCGTCCCGGCGGGCCAGACACTCACACGTTTCGCCTTCCGCTCGGTCTCTGCGGCGGGTGGCAACCAGAGCATCGGCAACTTCCTGGACGGCATCTTCTTCGGTACCGCCCCCGATGTGCTCCTCGACAAGACGGCGATCCCCGCGGGACCGCTGGAGGTGGGCGACGTCATCACGTACCGCATCACCGCCAGGAACGTGGGCGGGGGAGCGGCCGAGAACCTGGTCCTGACGGACGCCGTCCCGGCCGGTACGACGTATCTGCCGGGTTCGCTGCGGATCGTCGACGGCCCCAACGCCGGGGCGAAGACCGACGCCGAGGGCGACGACCAGGCCGCCTACGACGCCCAGGGCGAGCGGGTCCTGTTCCGTCTCGGCAACGGGGCGTCCGCCGCGGAGGGAGGAAGTCTGCCCAGCACCGAGACACTGCCGGCGGGCACCACGGTCGAGTACCGCGTCACCATCGACCTGGCCAGCGCGGGCAAACAGGTCAGCAACACCGCGACCGCCACCTACGAGAACCGGCTCGGCACCACCCCGGAGACCTTGACGGCCACCTCCGACGAGGCGATCACCCAGGTCGAACCGGCCGCCGACCTGGTCCTGACGAAGGCCGCCGACGCGACCACCGTCACCGTGGGCCAGACGGTCACCTACCGCGTCTCCGTCCGCAACTCGGGACCGAACGACGCCACCGGCGTCACCGTCACCGACCAGCTCCCCGACGGGCTCGTCCTCCTGTCCGCCGAGGGACCCGGACACCACGACCCGGACACCGGGGAGTGGACGGTGGGCGACCTCGCCGTGGGCGCCACCGCCACCCTCGTACTGCGGGCCAAGGCCACCGGGACCGGCCTGGTCACCAACACCGCCACCGCCACCGGCAACGAGAAGGACCCGGACACCGGCAACAACACCGACACCGTCAGCGTCTGCGTCGAACCCGCCCCCTCCTGCTGCGACCCCTGCGCCACCGGGAAGTAGCCGCCGCCACACACCCTGAGCGGGCCGGAGCCGCGGTGCTCCGGCCCGCTCAGGGTGTGTGCGGAGCCCGTCGAGGAGGTGGGTGCGGGGAGCCCGCGGGGCCGTGCGGCGCGGCCGGTACGCCTGTGACAGAACGAGGACGTCGCGGTGGACCGCCCGTAACTCGCTGCGAGATACAAATACTCCAGACCACAACGCACCGCGCTCCTCCTGGGGGAACACCGTGAAGTACACCCGCATCGCCGCCCTCGCCGCCCTCAGCGTCGCCGCCACCCTCTCGCTCACCGCCTGCGGCGGCGACGGCTCCGGGAAGGACACCTCCGCCCAGGACTCCTCGGCCGCGAACGTGTCCTCCTCGTCCTCGGACAGCGGCGCGCAGACGGAGGGCGGCTCGGGCTCCGGGAACGCGCAGGCCCCGAGCGACACGAAGCCCGGCTCCGGCAACGGGAAGTCCGGCTCCGGCAACACGAAGCCGGACTCCGGTGACAACACCAAGGCCGGCGCGGGAACCGGCGGCGGCGCGGCGCAGACCAGCGGCAAGATCACGTTCTGCAAGACGGCGAACCTGGCCATCGACGCCACGAACGCCGCGCCCGACGCCAGCTCCGGCAGGATCAACATCACCATGGTCAACCGGGGTTCGACCACCTGCTCGGCGTCGGGCTTCGCGGGCGTCGACATCAAGGACGCCGACCACACCTCGAACCCCATCGAACGCGGCCACGCCGAGCCGCGCATCACCACGCTGAAGCCCGGTGACACCGCGATCTTCGACCTTGCCTACGACATCGACACGACCGGCAAGAGCCTCACGTCCCCGACCAACCTCCTGGTGACGCCCCCGAACGAGACCCACACCGTGACCCTGGACTGGCCCGCGGGCGCGGGGCAGATCAAGGGTGCCTACACCGACGTCCAGGTCTTCCCCACGCACACGACCGAGTGAGCGGGTTGCGAACGACCGGTCTCGCCTCGCCGACCAGCCGTCGCCGGGCGGCGAAGTCGCCCGCACGCCGACCACTCCGTGAGTGCCTTCAGAGACCGCCGGAGCCTCCGGCCAACTGGGCAGGCCCACCGTCGAAGCGCTGCCGGAAGTGACGGCGGGCGTGCGGCTGGTGGCGTACACGAGCATGACGCCCCCCGACACGGCCACCACGGTCTCCTCACCCCCACCCTCACCTCGGCGTCCACCGCCCCCGCGGGCCTCATGTTCCCCGCCACCGGCGCCCACCGGCACGTCACGATCCGCGCGGTCACCCGGCTGACCTGGCGCTAGGACGAATCTAGGACGGACGGCGGCCCCGCGCCCATAACGTCACCGTGGAACGGGACTTCAGCGCGATGTGGCCTCCGGGATCACGTGACCTGCTGCCGGGCCCTCTCCCCTGCACCGCCCTGCAAGGACCAGGTCCCAGAAGGTACTGAGGTCCCGTACGGGCGGCCGAGTGCGAGTGCGCACCCGGCTGTCGGCCGACGTCTGTCTCCCCCCCACGAAGGATCGGAACACCCATGAACCCAGCCCGTGTCCTCAAGTCCCTCGCGGCCGGTGCGGCCCTGACCGCCGCAGCCCTCGCGGTACCCACCGCGACCGCGGCGGCCGCCCCCGCGGACTGCTCCTACTCCTCGGTCACCAGGAGCAACGTGGAGCTGTACGGCCACGTCGGCTACGTCGAGCTGATGTACTCCTCCGGCTGCCACAGCACCGAGGCGCACTTCCACGTCGACAGCTCCTTCCTCGCCAACCACTCCGGATGGAACGTCACCCTCTGGGTGGGCAACGGCAGGAAGTCCGACAGCAACTCCCAGTCCGTGGTGGTCACGACCCCGTATCCGAACAACACCTCGTACGCGGACTACTGGTCCGCCCCCATCGGCATCTACGGGCAACCGACCGAGCAGTTCGTGGCCGGGGTGACCTGGACCTACAACGCCTGTCACGGCGAGTGGGGATCCGGCTGGCACGACTACACCAACGGCTACAACTACGGCGACGGCGGTGCCTACAACTACAGCCAGGGCTGCCACGGCTGAGCCGTCCTCCGTCCGGCAAGCAGGCAAGCAGGCAATCCGGCAAGAGAGAGCCACGAGAGAAACCACGAGAGAAACCACCAGAGAAGGCAGAGAACCAGACGACATGCGAAAATTCCGCACCGGCCTCGCCGTGACCGCCCTCGCCGCCGCCACCGTCATCGGTGTCGGCACCACCACCGCCTCCGCCGCGGTCGGCAGTGACTCCTACACCCTCCACGGCGTGACCATCACGGGCACGAACATGCAGGACACCACGCCGTGGGTCTCCGCCTCCCTGTGCAACCACCAGAGTTCGGCGAACAGCTTCCGCTTCTGGATCCAGGACGCGGCGGAAGGCCACCGCCACATCACCCCCTCGGACCACACCACCCCCCTGCTCGCCCCCGGCGCCTGCGACTACGTCTACGGGGAGGACAGCGGCCAGGACGCGATCCAGGTCTTCGCGAGCTCCGGCAGCCTGTGGACCTTCGGCACCGACCCGATCTCCCTCGGCTAGCGCGGCGGCCCCCTTCCGCACCCCGCGGCCGGGTCGGGGGACCGGCCGCGGGGTGCGGGTGTACGCGGAGCCCCATGGGGCCGTCCCGGACCAGGACGCGTCGCGGCGGGCGACGACGAGCAGGACGCGGTGGGGCCGCGGGCAAAATGCGTGGACGAGGCGGCTCCTCCTCGGGAAGAATCCCAGATTCCGCTCACCTGAGGTAGCGCAGCGTAGCCGCGTGATTCCTTCGGGTCATGAACTCTGGGGGAGTGATGGCAACGTCCGACACGCGGGGACCGGCGCCGGGCAGGGGCGCGATGCTGCTCGCGCTGCGCCGTTACGTCCGGGAGCTGGTGCGGCTGCGCCGGGTGGCCGTGCCGGGACTGCTGCTGCCGGCGCTGGGAAACATCGGACTCCAGTACCTGGCGCCGCTGGTGGTGGCGAGACTGGTCGGACGGGTCGCCGACGGTGACGGCCTCACCCTGGGGGCGGCGCTGCCGTACGTCCTCGTCTTCGGCGCGGTCCTGCTCGGCGCCGAGGCGCTGTGGCGGGTCGGGCTGCACTTCCTGAACCGGGTGGACGCCCTGGGCATGGAACACCTGTACGTGACGGGTATGGACGCCCTGTTCGCCAAGGACGCGGCGTTCTTCCACGACAATTTCGCCGGCTCGCTGACCAAGCGGGTCCTCAGCTTCGGCAGCCGGTTCGAGGACTTCGTCGACACGGTGGCCTTCCGGGTCGTCGGCAGCCTGGTGCCACTGGTGTTCGGCGCCGTGGTGCTGTGGCGCTACGAGCCGCTGCTGGTCGTCGGCCTGCTGCTGATGATCCTGCTGACCACCGCCGGGGCCGCCCCGCTGATCCGCCGTCGGCAGGCTCTCGTCGACGAGCGGGAGGCGGCGATCGCCCGGGTCTCCGGCCATGTCGCCGACAGCCTGGCGAACATGGACGCGGTGCGGGCGTTCGCGGCGGAGGAGCGCGAGGCGGCGGAGCACCGCAGCCGGGTCGCGGCGTGGCGGCGCCTCACGCTCAGGTCCTGGGACTACGGCAATCTGCGCGTCGACACCCTGGTCGCCCCCATGTCGGTGCTGACCAACATGGTGGGCCTGCTGGTCGCCGTGGCGTTCGGCGGGGCGCACGTGGGCGTGGAGGCCGTCGTCGTCGCCTTCACCTACTACTCGAACGCCACCCGGATCATGTTCGACTTCAACCAGATCTACCGGCGGCTGGAGAGCTCGATGACCGAGGCCGCCCAGTTCACCGAGCTGCTGATGGTCCCGGTGACGGTGCTCGACGCGAAGCCGTCCGAGCCGCTCGCGCCCCGGGGTTCGGGTGTCCGCTTCGAGCGGGTGACCTTCGCCCACCACGGGGCGGAACCGATCTTCGAGGGCCTGGACCTGGACGTGCCCGACGGCGCCCGGGTCGGTCTGGTCGGCCGGTCCGGCGGCGGTAAGACCACGCTGACACGGCTGTTGCTGCGGATGGCGGACGTCGGCGCCGGGCGGATCCTGATCGGCGGTCAGGACATCAGCCGGCTGCGCCAGACCGATCTGCGGGGCCTGATCTCCTACGTCCCGCAGGACCCGGCGATGTTCCACCGCACCCTGCGGGAGAACATCGCCTTCGCCCGGCCCGGCGCGACCGAGGCGGAGATCCGCGCGGCGGCGGAGGCGGCCCACGTCACGGAGTTCGCCGACACGCTCCCCGACGGGTTCGACACCCTGGTGGGTGAGCGGGGTGTGAAGCTCTCCGGCGGGCAGCGCCAGCGGGTGGCGCTCGCGCGGGCCGTTCTGCGCGACGCCCCGGTGCTGCTGCTGGACGAGGCGACCAGCGCGCTGGACTCGGAGAGCGAGATCCTGGTCCAGGACGCGCTGTGGCGGCTGATGGAGGAACGCACCGCGCTGGTCGTCGCCCACCGCCTGAGTACGGTCGCGGGCATGGACCGGCTGATCGTCCTGGACCGCGGCCGGGTCGTCGAACAGGGCAGCCACCAGCAACTGCTCGCCTCCGGCGGAGCCTACGCCCGGCTCTGGGAACACCAGTCGGGCGGCTTCCTGGGGGAGGAGGACGACCCGGAGACCAGGGCCGCCGCCCCGGCCGCCGGCTCCTCCCCGGCCGCCGCCCCGCAGCCGTGAGACGGCCGGCCGGGTCCGGCGGCGCGGCGGGGCGGGACCCCACGGGACAGTCAGTCTCCCGGATCAGATCGGTGTCACTTCTTCTTGAAGAGCTTGGACATGAGGCTCCGCTTCTTCGGCGCGGCGTGAATCGCGTTGTAGTCCGGGACCTGGGAAATGGAGGGAATGACCGGCGGGTGGTACGGCGTGGGGGTGAAGGGCTGCGACATGGGGGGACCGTAGGAGCCGGACGGGTGGGCGGAGGGCTGATGGTACGCGGGGCCCTGCTGATACGCGCCTTGCTGCGGCGGTGTCCCGTACCCCTGGGGGGCCGGGTACGCCGTCGAACCAGGCGCTGCTCCGTACCCGGCATCGTCCGGAAGGACCGGGTGGTCCGCGTGGAAGGCAGACGGAGGCGTGGGCTGATAGGACGTGGGCTGATAGGACGTGGGTTGATAGGGCGTGGGCTGATGAGAGGGGCCCTGGTACAGGGGGCCTCCGGTGTAGAGCCCCGGGAACCGCGTGTTGAACGAGCCGGCCGGCTGCCCCGGACCATGGGGGCGGCCGGCGGGGAACACGCGGTGGGAAGTGGAGGAGGCGGGATTCAGCGGGATTCCGGAGCCGCTCCCGATCGGCTTCTGGTACGAGGGCTGATAGGGCGAGAAGGGCTGTGCCTGAGCTGCCTGCACCAGTGACGGAAACGCTGAACTGTGCGAACCGGAGGGCCCGGCGGCCGACGACTGGTGGGCCGATGAGGCCCGTCCCCTGTACGAGGTCGCCGTGACGGTCTGCTGATCGCCCCCCTGCCATTCGACCTGTTCTGCCCGGGGGTTCCAGAATCCGGTGCGGTCCGTG
Organism: Streptomyces sp. PsTaAH-124; assembly: GCF_000373685.1. Taxonomy (NCBI): domain Bacteria; kingdom Bacillati; phylum Actinomycetota; class Actinomycetes; order Kitasatosporales; family Streptomycetaceae; genus Streptomyces; species Streptomyces sp. PsTaAH-124. The sequence continues at coordinate 174,492 of NZ_KB892168.1, forward strand.
GTCCGGTCGTAGACACTGACCACCGCCTCGGCGCCGATGTGGAGTGTGAAGGTCACCTCGCTCTCGAAGGAGCCGGTGTCGACGCCGGTCCTCCCCTCGGCATCGTGGCTGAGAGCGGGCCGGATCTCGTACCGGTAGCGGCGGTTGTTGTACCAGAGAGCCCGGTCGCGTGTCGTGGAGATGAGCTGCGCGACGTTGTCCGTGCCCATGTACTGCCTCATAGTCACGATCCGGTCGGGGGCGGGTGCCGCGAACCCGCTCGCGAAGACCTTCTCGGGCGGGAGCGGACTGAATCGCCACAGGATGTCGTCGGGTGAGCTCTCACGGATCCCTTTTCGCACGTCGTGCGGGTGGATCAGGTTGTAGTGGACGCCGTAACGCCCGTCCGAAGGAGCGTCGAGCAGAGCTTGTGCCGTCGAGGAGGACTCCACCACGCGGGGGAACGCGTCGGCGCGTGGGACACCACCGGGCCGAAGGACGACGGCGTGGGCCCGGACCGCGTCCCAGGCCGGGCCGCTGTCGGACAGGCGCTCGTCGGAGCCCCTGGTCGGGTCGAGCCACAACAGCCCTGCCGCAGGGTGGCGGTACACGGCGATCACGTGGCCGGGCCGGTCCTGGCGCTGCCAGGCGACCAGGCCCATCTCGCCGGGCGCCAGAGCGGTGGTCACGTGGTCCCATTCCGTGACGCGGCTCCAGCTGTGGTGCGGTGCCAGTGCCCCGAGTCCCGAACCACCCGCGAGTTCGGCGTCGTCCTTGCTGCGGGTGATGCCGGGCGCGTCGTCGACCGTGGTGCGCAGGAGTCCGGGCCGGAGCTCGCCCTGTAGGGCGTCCTGAACCGCGAGACACAGATACAGGTCGGCCTGCGCGTCCTCGTCGAGACCGAGGCGGGATCCCAGTGCCAGGTGCGGGTCGTCCGGTCCGACGTCGTCCGCACCCAGTTTCCGCAGCACCTTGTCCGCCACGTCGTCGACCAGTTCTCGGACGGCCGGCAGATCGAGTTCGCCGAGCGGGCGGGCCGACCGCGAGATCACCTCGGCCGGCCGGGCGGCGTCCGGCGTCTCCGGGTCGGGCCGGCGGCCGGTCTCGGCGGTCACGCCTCGGCCGTGAACGGGTGCCCAGGTCTTGAGGGCCTTCGCAAGGTTCTCGAAACTCCGGCTTCCCGGAGTGCGGGTCAGGAGCTGGGCCATGAGCTGCCGGGTATAGGCGTTGCTGGTCGCATAATCTTGGTCGGTCTGCACCATCATCACCAGCGGGTCGTATCCCCGTCGGCCATGCCGAGAGCTGCCCTGGCGTTGCTGGTCAATGTGAGCTTGCAGGCGACGAGCCCGACCGGTGATGTCGTCCCTGCGTTGCCGCAGGACTGATTTGAGTCGGTTCTCTGTATCCCACGAAAATCCCAGCTCCTCAATAGCCCTATTGATCTCCCGTGAACTCACATCGGTCACTCTTTGTGCCGAGTCCAGTAGCTGATGCGCAGTCATCCTGCTGAAAACATGGCTGCTCTGCGGATTCACCTGATGGTCTCGCAGTGTGTTCCACTCCTGGACCGTGGAACCGAAAGCCGTTCCCTTCCGGTTTCCCCTTGCCTGATAGAGCAGTGCACCGCCGAGGTCGATCCGGACAGGTCGCGAGTCAACCGTGACGATATTGTCATATTCCGCCCCGATGACATCCCAGTTGGCCAGCCACGCGTCCGCTGCGAAGTGCTCTTGCACTGCTTCCGTGTAGCTGGTGGATCGCAGTCGGTGCCGCAAGTCCTGGGAAGCGTGGGGGAGTATCCGGGAGGCTATTGCCGGGCGTCCGCTCAGAGTGACCATATGGATATGGGGAACGGGGGCGCCGGCAAGTCGGTACAGACGTGCGGCCAGTGCCTCGTTGCGGGCATGGTCGGCGCTCTGTGCCAGTTTGACGTAGTAACTGGAGTTCCCGTCGCTGTAGATACCGCCCACGTTCGAACCCTGCTGGCCCCCTGTGCGCCGCCACGTGCTGGCGTCGGGCCAGGAGGCGGTGCCGCCGGTGTGCGTGATGTGTGACCGGTCGGGAAGATCGTGCACACCCTGGTACCAGGCGATGGTTCGGGTTTCGGGGCGCCAGAAACCCGTTCGGTGGAGACTGCTGTCGTAGACGGCGTAAATTGCGCCCGGGTGGATGTGGCCGGTAAATGCCACCTCCTCTTCGTGAGAGTAATTGAGCAATTCCAGGTTGTTGTTCGCCTGTCGGACCGAGGCGTTCACGTCGACTCCGGTGGGGTCGTCATTGTACGACGATTCCAGGCGATACCGGTAGCGCGCCTCGAGGTGCCAGAGATGCGGATTCCTGGTGGTGGAGACATACTGATCCGCATCGTCGGTGGCGACATGTTGTCCGAAGTCCGCGAGATACTTGGGATCCCGTGCGACGAACCCGTACTGAATCGCCTGTTCGGGATCGACGCTGCTGAACCGCCACAGGGTTTCTCCGGGCGTGCTCTCGACGATCGGACGATCGTATTCATTGACCATGGCGTGATTGACACCGGCGAGAAGCTTGCCGTCCGCAGCCTTGACGGGAAGCTTGGACTTGATCTCGTGGGCGAACGTCTTGGCTGCGCCGAAAGGAGCCTCATGCAACTCGACGGCGAGAGCTTTACGAACTGATTCCAGCAGTTCCCGGGGTGCCCGATTGGAGCCGCCGGGCAGAGCGACCGTCTCGATTCCCTCTTCCGCCATCAGGGAATGCGCATGGATCAGCCTGGCGTTCAATGAACCCTCGGGGACCTCGTCCTCGGGGAAAGCCCCTTCGGGAGATTTGTCGAAGCGCCTCGCTCTCGCCGCGACCTTTTCCGCCACCCGGACCGCATCGTCCGCGGAAACCCCGCCATCGCCCGCTTCCGGGGCACCGCTTCCCCCGTCGCGCAGTGCTTCAAAGGGCCGGTGAACCGTGTGGTCCGCGGGGGCGAGGACGGAGAAGACCGAGTCGCCGATCTTCTGGCGGGGGGTGTGTTCGGCGGCATGCCCGGGGCCCGCGTGGGCGGACGAAGCGGTGGGACCGTCCAGGGGCTCGCCGTGGTCCGAGGGGTGGTGTCCGTTCGGTCCGCCGTCAGGGCCGCCGACGGCAGGGTCCTCCCGCCGCACTGGCACGGGATCGCTCACAGCCGCCGGTTCGGCCGCCGGGTGAGTGCCGGGCTCCGTTTCCGTGCCGGGTCCCGGCGGAACGAGCGAGGCCATGACCATGCTGCTGATGCTCTGCGGCCGGTGGCCTTCGGAGTCGGAGGCGGGACGGTCCGGGCCGGCGGGACTGTCCGGCCCGGAGGGAGTGTCCTGACCGGCCGTGGTGCCGGGGTCGTGCGCGGTGGCCGGTGAGGCGGGCGCCGAGTCCTGGCGGGCCGGGACGGCGCGGTCGTATTCGGTGATCTGCGGAACAGGCACCGAGACGGCGACCGGCACGACCCCGGCGGCGTCCTCGGCCGTACCGCCGTGGTGGAAGCTGAAGGTGAACTTCACATGCCCGTCGAAGTGTTCGAGCGGAGTACTGATCTTGGTGTTGGCGAATGTGCGGCCACCGCTGACGTGATCCGCCCGGGTCCGGTGCCGGAACCCGCCGCCCAGGGTGAGTGCCGCCCCCAGCTTGCTCGCGGTGTCACCGGCGAGCGCGCCGAGATGGCCCAGCACGAAGTACTGACGGGAGCGGAGGCCACGCCGGCTGTGCAGGACGAGCTTCTCCCCGGCCCGCACCGTCTCGGCCTTCGGCTCGGCACGTGTGTGCGCGAGGTCGAGCACCTCGGCCCTGACCGACACCCACGCCTCGCGGCCGTTCACGCGGAACGACTCGCTGCGCAGCTCACCGCCGCGGGTCAGGCGCGGGAGCGCGGCCATCAGACGGTCCTTGGTGAACGTCGCCATGACGAGTTCACCGCGCGGCCGGCCCGAGCGGGTGATCCGGGACCACGTGCCGCCGAACGCCCTGCGTCCCTCGGTGTTCAGCAGACCGCGCAGCGATCCGACGTCGGGCAGGTCCCGGACGAGTTGTCCGGGTGCCATGCCATGGGTCCACAGCGACCGCGGTGGCCGCGGCACGGCCGGGGCACCGGAGTCCGCCGCCACCGCGGACCCCCGGCTTTCGATGCGGTCCGCAGCGGCATCGGAACCTGTCTGATCGGGGTCCGCGACCCGGTCCGCGACCCGGTCGGGGTCCGGCGTCCTGACGGCGTCGGCGCTCTGCACCAGGGCCTGGAAGCCGATCGCGGCTTCGCCGACGGTGCGCGTCCTCACCGCGAACGCCCGTCGGGTCATGGACGGGTGGCTGTCCGGTCCAGCCGCCCTCAGCTTCGCCGCGGCCGACGCCCGGATGCGCCGGGTCTGGGCCCGCAGCGCGTCGTCGAGCGCGGTGCGCGCGGCATCACGCTCGGCCCGCAGGGTCTCGGCCGCAGGGGTGATGCCCGCCGCTTCCGCCGCGTTCGTCGTCCGGGAGGTGTCATGTGCCGAGCGGTCCGGGCCGGGACCGGCGTCGCGGGGCCCGGACATCCCGGCAGCCGGGTCCTGGGCGCGGGCCCGGTGGGCGTCGAGGCGCTCCTGGGCGGCGGCGAGCCGGTCGCGGAGCCGGCCGATGTGCTGTTGTTCCCGGCGGGTTCCCTTCGGTACGCGCGTGTCGACACCGTGTCCGAAGAGCCGCCAACGCTCACGGAACTCGACATGCAGGCGGGCCACTCCGTCGAACACGCTGCCCGGGACCTTCGTCTTGGTTCCGGCGGTGGAGCGGACACTGGTGGACGAATCCGCCATGTCCTCGACCTGCACGGTGCGGGACACCGTGCCGCCCGCGAAGATCTCGGCGGGGGACGCTCCGAGCGGATCCGAGGTGCCGAGGACGGTGAGGTTGTCTCCTCTGGAGGTGAGCTGCGGTCCGTGCAGGCGGCCGGGCGTACCGCCGGCGTCCGCGACGTCGACGGCGGCCGAGTGGAACTCGGACTCCTTGGTGTCGGCGGTGTGCGTCATCTCCCACACACTCGCGGAGATGGCCAGCTCATGACCGCCCACTCGGACCGACCAGGGCTGACCGGCCATCATGGACCGCAGACGGCGCTGGAACTCCGATGCCCGCAGTTGCTGCGAGAGACGGTCGCGGGCCGCCCGCCATCCGCGCTCGGACCCGAACGCCTTCGGTCCCGTGGCGTCCAACTGGCTCAGCACCTCCTCCACGAGGTGGGCCGTGGCCGCCTCTCCGGCCGCGGAACGGCCCGCCGTCAGCGGGTGCACGTCGAGCACGACGTCCTCGGCGCCGAGACGCCGGGTGCGCACGATCCGTTCGGGCACGCCGTAGGAGTGCTCGGGCCGGGGCGCCTCGCCCGTCGACGGGTCGACCGGCAGGTCCCGGACGGGGAACGCGAAGCGCCCGTCGTCGGCGACGGTGAAGGACGTCAGGTCGCGGAAGACACCCGCCCTGACGTTCGACAGTTCCGTCGACACCGTGTAGGTCACCCTCCCGTCGAACAGGGCGGCCGGTTCGACGGTCTTGCTCTTGGAGACGACGCCGCCCCGCACACCGGCGTCATGACTCTCCTGGAACTCCCGCTGCCGCGTGTGGCTCAACGAGACCGACACATGCGGCGCCCTGACACCGAGCCGCTGCCACAGTCCGTGCCGTACACCGCTGTCCTTCCTGCTGCTGAGCCCTCCTGACGACTCCGTGCCCTGCTCGAACTCGAAGCTCTCCTCGACCCTCTCGTACCGGGTCATCTCGGCCCTGGCCCCGGTGATACGGATGTCCGCGCTCCAGGGGCCCGCCCTGAACACGCTTCCCCAGGTCTCACCCGACGTGAGTCCGGCGGTCCGGGGCTGGAGCGTGAGGGAGCCGAAGAACTGGTCCACCTGGCCCTCGATCGTCTCCCAGTGCTCGCCCAGCGTCGCGGAGAGCCTTTCCCGCAGTTCCAGGACGACCCGGTCACCGGGCAGCTCCACGACGCTGTCACCGTTGCCGATCCGCCCCTCCTCGGTCACCCGGACCGGTGGGGAGAACCGGAGCGCGGACACCGGGCGCCCGGTGTCCGGGGAGGCCGCGTCGGGCGACGCCGGCACCGTCCCGTGCGCGTCTGCCGGACTCCCGGCAGGCCGCGGCGGTGTGAAGATCTGCCGTCCGGCGTCGGTGTCACCGACCTCGAATCGCTGTACGTGGCTCTGCGGGATCGCCACCACGAAACGGATCGGGGTCCGCCCGTGCTGCGCCTCTTCCTCACCGGTACGGCCGAGGGTGGCGGCGGTGCTCACGGTGGCGACGTAGGCCACCATCGGCTCGGGGTACTTGGCACTGGCGACGCTGTTGTGACCGCTGGACGTTCCGTCCACGGCGCGCGAGCGGTGCGCGAGGCCGCCGCCGGGCGCGTGGACACGCAGGTCGACATCGTCGGTGAGGTCCGGTTCCACGCCGCCCTGGAGCCACAGGCCCTGCGACGCGGTCGAACCGAGCACGGTGCCCAGTTCGCTCGTCACCTCACTGAGCAGGTTCACGTCGGCGGCGTCCAGGACCGCCACGTACTCCAGCGATTCCAGTCGCCCGCGCAGGGTGAGCCGGGCGCCGGAGCGCTCCTGCGCCGGCAGCGGACCGCTGTGGACGCCCATGTCCCGGATCATCCGGGACAGGTTCGACGCGAGCTGTTCGCGGCTGGCCATGTTGCGCGCGACCGGGCGCGTGGTGCTCCATTCGGAGCCGAAGTACGCGCGGCCGAGACGGTCCACGAGGGCCCCCGGACGCTCGGTGCCGGGAGCCGGGTCCTCGCCGGTCAGGACGTCGAAGACGACCGTGTGGCCCGGCAGGGAGCCCCAGATGTCCGGAGCGGGTCGCCAGGAGGTGTCCCCCGTGCTCAGGGACGGTCCCTCCGTCCGGCGCGGTGCCGGCGCCCGGTCGGCCGCGGAGAAGGCGGTCGGCTGCGGGACGGTCCGGGCGTCGGGAACGGGTACGACAGCCTGGAAGCCGATCCGGGCCCGGGGCCCGCCTGACGGACGGCCGGCCGGATCCGCCGTCCCCGGCGCGGGTGAGCCGTCGCCCTGCGTCGGCTCCGGGGTGCCGAGCGGGTCGGCGCGGTGGACGAAGGACAGCACGGCCACGCCGTCGAAGACCGCGCCCGGCGCCTTCATCTTGACCGCGGTTCCGGTCTTCACCGACTGCTGGACCGTCTGCGCGCCCTCACGGTCGTACTCGGCGTGCGGGATGCCGCTGACCGAGGCCGGTCCCGCGTGGAGGTCGCCGCTCTGCACGAGTACCGCCGCGCGTACGCCCCAGGAGGACCCCTCGGTCTCGGAGAAGAAGCGGGTGACCTCGGAACCGGTGTTGAACGTCGTCTCTCGCGTGTTCCGCACGTGCTTCATCGAAGCCACCTCGGCCGACACCAGGAGGACCCCCCGGTCCTGGCCGAGAGGGATCTCCAGGGGCTCGCCCGCCGTCAGGCCCTTGAGCTCGTACAACAGCACGTCCAGCGAGGCGAGGCGGTCCGTGACCAGTGCGCGGACCGCCTTCCAGTCGTCGCCGAACACCCGCTCCCCGTAGTGCCGCAGCGACGTGGGATCGGCCGCCGACCCGAACAGGGCGTTGTGCAGGATGCCCGGAGCGCGTTCACCGTCGGCGTCCACGAGGAACACGTCCCGCACGGTGTCCATGCCCCCCAGAGCGAGGGTCTGCTCGATGCGTGCCGGAGGCAGGTAGTGGCTCGCGCCGGGCGTCTCGGACAGGGGGCGGATCTCCCCCTCGCCGATCACCACGGACACCGGCGCCGGTACACGAAGCGGGGGGACCCCGCTGCCGAAGTGGAACTCCAGCCGCACCTCGGCGTCGAACACGAGGGCCGGTTCGGAGGTGCTGGCACGGCTGAACAGACGGCCGCTGGTGACCATGTGGTGCGACTCCGTGCTGGACCGGTTCGAGGTCAGGTAGCCCCTCAGCTCGGTGTGCTCGGCCGCCCTGCCTCGTACCAGCAGGCCGGTGGTGAAGGCCGACCTGACATCGTGCCCGAGGCCGTCACGGACGAAGGACTCGCCGCCGTCGTCGAACTCCACACTGTCCAGGGTGCCGTTCGCCTCGGCACCGATCACCCTGGCCCGCACCGAGACCTCGCCGCTGAAGTCCCCGATGTCCACGGTGAGTCCGCGGACCTCGCCGCGGGTCATGGCGGACAGCGCGGGCCAGACATCCCTGAGCAGCCGTTGCTGCCACTCGGTCCGCAGCGCCACTTGCTCGGTCTCGCCCAGCGCCCCGTGCAGATGGGCCACGAGGCCCTGGGCGACGGCGTCGACGGAGTCCTCGGCCGGCAGCACGCGGTCGGCGCCGCCGATCTGGCCGAGCGCCGTCATGCGGGCCGGCGGACGGGGCGTCCCGGCCTCCGGCGGGGACACATGATCCGCCGGCTCCCCCGGCCCGGCCTCGGCTGCGGGGATGCCGGGGAGCGGCTTCTCGGGCAGCGGCTTCTCGGCCCACTCCGGGTCGCTGTCGGGCGCCGAGCGCTCGGGTCCGGCGGCGTCGGTGCCGTTCCTCGCGGCTTCGCCGGAAGCCGCGGTCCGGAGCGGGGACGAGCCCTCGCCGGGGAGCATGTCGCCCTGTACGGCCGTCGCGGACGGCCCCGTCGGCCGTGGCGGACCGGCCGGGTCCCCGTCCCCGCCCGACCCCGGCGTGGGCCGGGTCAGCACCTCCGCCAGGGCCGCAGCCCGCTCGCGCAGGCTGATCCACCGCTCGTAGGTCGTCAGACCCTCGTGGGCCTCGATGATCCGCGCGGAGTCGGGCCGCAGCGCCGAGCCGCGTTCGGCGAGCACCCGTGTGACCTCCTGTGTGAGGAAGTCCAGTGCCGCGCCCCGCGGCGGCCGGAACGGCAGCAGACCGGTGCCGTGCGCGGGCAGGGGCCCTCCGAGCTTGACGTACATCTCGTGCAGGGCGGCGGCGGTCTCGGGCGGGTCGTAGGTACGGCCCATGACCATGCCCACCGCGTACTCCGCGACGAACTCCGCGGGATCGGTGGCGGCGTAGGCGCTGACCTGGGCGGCCAGCGCCGCCGTCTCCGGACCGGCGAACTCGGTCTCCGTGAGGTCCGCGTACAGCTGACGGTTGTGGCTGTGCAGCCAGTGGATGGCTTCGTGCAGGGCGTCGGCGAAACCCTGGTCGGCCAGCTGGGCCATGATGCCCGGCCTGTCCATGTCGTCGATCCGGATGTCCACGGTGTCATGGCTCGCGGCGAGGGGAGCCAGGAGCATGTTGTCCGGTGCCGAGTAGAGACCGACGAGGTCGTCGGCCAGCTCCGGGTGTACGTCCCTGCTCGACACGGTGACGCGACCCTCGCGGTCCTTGCCCACGTTGATCTGCCGGGTGTAGCGCGGCAGGCTCAGCCGGAGCTCCGACGGCACCGGGAAACCGGCCGCGTGCAGCCCCGAGATGACGTCCTGCATGAGTTCCACCCGGGGCTGGAACAGCGGATCACTGGGGCGGCCGTGCCGGATGTCCAGCGTGACCCCCTCGTGGACGAGTGTCCGGCGCTGGGGGCGCGAGGTGTCTCCCGTCTCCCGCAGACGGATGGCGGTGCGGAGTTCCGGGTAGTCGACGAGGGTCTCCTCCGGCAGTCCGCGCAGGTCGTCGAGCGTCACGTGATCACCGTGGAAGACGCCGGCCCTGCCCGCCACGGAACGCAGGGTGGAGTCGAAGGGCCTGTCCCCGCTGAGGATCTCGTCCACCGCGTCCTGGTGCAGGCTTCCGTCCGGCATGCGACGTGCCAGGGGCTCGTCAGGCGTCACCGGGTCGTGGCTCGGCCGCTTCGTCCGCCGTGCGACGTCGGCCAGGCCGGGCGGCAGCGTACGGAACGCCGTCTCCAGGGCATCGGGATTCGCGGAACCGTGCGGCTCCGCCGGCTCCGCCTCCCCCGCACGCACCTGCCGGGGCCGTGTGGAGTCGTCCTCCGCCGGGCTCACGCCGCTGCCCGGCCGACCGGGCGCCGCCGGGGACGGCTCCGGGACGGTGGGCGGAGGGTTCTCGCCCGGGGACGGCTCTGTCTGCGCTCCCTCTCCGGCGGGGGCCGGTTCCCTTGCTTCTCCCGGAAGGGGGCGGGCGGATCCCCTCCGCTGTTCCCCTGCCCACCGGGAGAAGCGAGTGGTGAGTTCACCGGGGTCGTGGCCGCCCGCCCGGACGGCGCGGGCCGCCTCGTCCAGACGGTCGCGGTGCTCCTGCGGCACAGCCGAGCCGGACGGCTCCTGCTCCAGCGCGATCTCCAGCGCATGCCGTGCGTGCACGTATCGCGACCAGGCGTCCAGACGTGTGACAGGAAGCCCCGGGTCCGGACGCCAGGGCGGCAGCAGGTCACCGTGTGTGTCACGTTCGAGTTCACCGGCCCACTCGCCGGTGTCCAGCCTCAGCGCGTGCAGCACCGCCAGGCCGTCCGCGACGTCGACGCCGTCGGTCCGCGGCTCGCGCAGCCCGTGGGCGATCTCGTCGGGGAAGAGTCCGCCCTCGGCCACATGCGTACGCAGTTCGCCCTCGGTCAGCGGACCCAACTGGCGGTAGCGGCCCCAGCCGTCCTCGTAGCGGAAGCCGTACTCCTGATCGTGCGCGTCGTCCCACAGCTGAGCCGACCGCATGAGTTCGTGCAGTGTGTGGTGCCGCAGGAAGAGGCTGTTGCCCAGCAGGGCGAGCCGGAGCCCGTCCAGGTCGAACTTCTTTCCGGACAGTGGCTCCAGGCGCCGGGCGCTTTCCAGGATCAGAGCCATCGAACCGGAGGTGCCTGTGGCGACCAGGGCACCCGTGCCCTGACCGTCCATGTGCAGGGGGGCCTCGACGGGCAGATGGCTCCGGGCCGCGGCGTTGAACCAGGTCACGGACTCGTGGCCGAACGCGTCCCGGCGCGCCGCGAAGGCGCGCTCGGCGTCGCTGAGCGGCGGCACCAGGCCGTCGGTGCTCCTCACTTCGGCCGGGCCGGGCGGGGTGTGCCCTCGCCGCCACACACGCTCGTGCTGGATCGCGGGGAAATCGCTGTAGCTGGGCGGTTCGATGAGGCGGTCCAGTGCACCGCCGTTGACGGCGTTGAACAGCAGCGCGTTCAGTTCCCGGATGTTCCCGGAGTCGACGACCCTCCTCAGGGCGTCCGGGTTCTCGCCGACAGCGCCGGCCACCTTTCCGTCTCTGGTTCCCAGCTGGGTCAGCCCGCGGGGATCGTGGATCGACAGAATGCGCCAGACGGCCTGCGCCACCTCCCGGACAGCCGCGAGCGACCTGGGGTGTTCCAGCAGGTAATGGCCGAGCCTTTCCTCGAAAGCAGCGGCTGCTTCCGAGTAACGCACGGCTGCCAGATCGGACGCCGACCGTGAAGCACCGTCCGGTACCTGCGTCCCCGGGGCAGGGGTGGACATGCCGGGCCCCTGGTGCACGACCAGGGAATTCTTGAGAGTGTTCGCCATGCTTTCCACGGAGTTTGCCCCGCTGAAGACATCGGCCAACTCTTTTGTCATGGGCGGCATGAATGAATGCTCAAGCATGAGCCTGAACAACACCACGCGTACGTTCATCCAGTCGTTTCCGTTCTTGAACGGCTGAATGATCATGAGAGTACGCACGGTCCGGGCTATGGCTCGGAGGATCTGATCGTGATCACTCGGATCCAGTAGATCGATCGTCCGGTAGTAGCGGCTGAGTACGGCCTCCACCAGGGCCGGCACCTCTTCACGAGAATATCCCCGCTGAATTTCGATCTCGGCAACGCCAGAATGCCGCCCCTTTTCGCTGAAATAGACCAGAGGGGGATTGTTTGTGTCGAATTGACCCTGAGTATCGGGTAGTTGAAGGATGAGCTTACGGCCGAGAAGGGTCTCCTTCAGGAGTTCCGCATCGAGGTGTTCCGCGTCGATGCGTACCGGCTTCGCGCGGTGATCCGCCCAGTCGGAGGTGTCGCCCATATGTGCCTTGGCCACCCGATAGAGCCGCACGTACTCCTTCGCGTCCAGACGGGTGGCGAGTGCGGATTTCTGGTTCAGCCCTTCTCTGTAGGCTGCCGTCATGCCCTGCTGGTAGCCGGGAAAAACGATGTCGTTGTAGCTCCCGGGCACAAAGCCGAAGTGCACGCTGCGCAGCGCGTCCTCGTGGTCCGAGGGGTCTATGTAGTAGCGCCACCACTCCTGCTCGGGCAACCGTAGCGCACCGAAGTCTTCGCTCTCCGCCGCGGGCTGAGAATGGTGCGGCGAATTGTCCCCGGACTCGGAGAATGCGAGCCTTTCGTTGATGAGCGTATTGAGGATGCTGGTGATGCTCTCTATCGAGTAGCCACCCTGGAATATTTCGTGCAGATCCCTCCTGAAGACCGGAGGAAATCCGTTCTCAAGGAGCAGCTTGGGCAGCAGGAGACGGATGTTCAGCCTGCTGTTGGCATCACTGAACGCGTGGATGACCATGAAAGCGCGCACAGCCCGGCCGATGGCACTGACCCGCCGGTCCCGGTCGTCACCGGCCTGAGCGATTTCTTCGTAGTACCGGTCATAGATGGCGTCGACATACATCGTCGCCTCTTTCGCGGTCTTGATGCTCGTGCTCAGGGCCCCGTCGGACTTGATGTATTCGCTGATGGCGGGATTGAGTTCGCTCGGGTCGCGGCCGATCTTGTTCACTGCCGCCAGTGGACGGCCGAGCAGGAGTTCCTCGGTGACGTCGGGGCTCAGGTCACCGAAGTGAGTCTTTCCTTTTTTGTCCGTGAATGCGATCCGGAGCGGGAACCTGGTGTTACCCGTCGTCCAGCCGAACTTGAAACCTCCCCCGATTCCGTCGGTGAGAAGGTCATAGATCTTCTTGTGCTCGCGAGAATCCAATCGCCTGCCGAAGTGATGTCGGCTGTTCAGGATCTCATGATAGGTGCGGATCATGTTCTTCTGGTAGCCCGGCGAGCTTTCTTGGGAACCAGTTCTGACGTCGAAGAAGAGGCCGGGATCGCCGTGCGACGCAGGATTGTCGGCGGCGAATTTCAACGCATCGTCGTGGAAAGCGGGGCTGATGTAGAGACGCCACCAGTCCTTTTCGGGCATATGGTCGGACAACAGTGTCGATGTCCGCCCGAACGGCGCGGAATCCGTACGCTCGCCGCCGGATCCGGCGTGGACCATCGCCCGCGCGATCTCCCCGGCGGTGTGATCACCGTGCACCATCTGCCACAGTCCGGCCGACTCGACCGGGGCGAGCCCCTGTTCATGGAGGAGCTTGGGCAGGACGAGGTGCTCATGGACAGCCCCGGCCCCTTCTCCGAGGCGGAGAACGCTGAGGGCGCGCGCGGTACGGGCGATGGCCGTCAGGACTCCGAGGTCGTCGCGCGGGGCGGTGGCAGCGATCTCCTGGTAGTGCCGGGCAAAGACCGCGTCGATCAACTGCGGGATCTCGGAACGGTCGTAGGCGGCGACGATCCGCCTCCCGTCGCCGTCGCTGACGACGTGCAGAAGCGGGTTCCCCGCCTCCGGCACCGAGCCCATGACCCGTGAGATCAGCGGCCGGCCCAGCAGGGTCTCCTGCGCGAGGTCCGATCCGATGTGTCCGGAGGCGGCGGCCGGGCTGCTGCGGCCCCGTTCGGACCAGGGAATCTCGTCCTCGTTCAGGCCGGTGACGAGTGTGTACATCCGGACGTACCCCTGCTGGTCCAGGGGCCTGTCGGCGATCTCCGGGGAGTCGAGCATCGCCCGGTAGTCGTTCGGTGTCCTCTCGGGGTGGCCGGGTGCGGTCCTCTCAGGGTGGCCGGGTGCGTGCGTGCGGCTGGGTGTGTGCGTGCGGCCGGGGTCACCGGGTTCACTCGCCGCGCTGTGCCTGTCGGCACCCGTCTCCGCCGGGTCAGGGCCCTGCGCACTCCGGACGGGCTCCTCGGCCGGACCCCGTCCGGACCCGGCCGCTGCCGGGGAGTGCCGCACGGGTGTCTGTGCGGAGCCGGGCACGGCAGGGGTGTGCCGGCCGTGGACCGGGTCACCACCGGGGTGTCGCAGGCTGTCGCCTCCGGCGATTTCTTCGCGCAGGACGAGCGCTTGGGCGTGGGCGAGTCCGAGCGCGTCGTCGGTGCCGTTCAGGTGGTGGGCGAGGGTGTGCGCGACGGCGACCAGCACGGCGTAGGAGCGAGGCTGGTCGGTGCGCGGGTCGCCGTCCAGGTCGATCGGGAGGCGGGCGACCGAGCGGGTGATGTCCGCGGCCTGTTCGATGGTGTGCTGGTAGGTGTCTGCGCCCAGCACGGTCCGCAGCTCGTCGAGGATGGCGTCGGCTTCGTTCTGCGACAGGATCCGGACGTCGTCGGCCGGCGGCCTGATGCCACTGCCGCGGGCCTTGCCCTTGTCGCTGCGGGACGGTGCGGGTGTGTCGTCGGTGTCGTCGGTGTCGTGGGTGCTGTGGGTGCTGTGGGTGTTGTTGATGTCGTTGGTGTCGGCTGGGTTTGTTTCGGCCGGTGGGGTGGTGTTAGCGGGGTTGTCGGTGGTGGGTTCGGGTGTGGTGGGTTGGTCGGGGGCTGCGTCGAGCTGCATCTGCCGGGTGAGTTCGTTCTTGATCTCGGTGACGGTGCGGTCGCCGAGGAACATCTCGTGGAGTCCGGTGGGTGCGACGGCGGGGAGGCCGTTCTGTAGCAGGAGTTTGGGCAGGATCAGGTGGTAGTTGAGGNTTTCGGCGTTTGCTGCGGGGTTGAGGAAGGCGAGGGTGCGTACGGTGCGGGCCACGGCTTCGAGGATCGCTTCGTCTCTGGCGTCCTCTGCCTGGTGGGTCCTGTATGCGTGGTCGATCTCCTGGTAGTGGC